>NZ_JBHXNK010000009.1:0-227118 GCF_042719755.1 Nocardia sp. NPDC058519
CCGACCCGAAACCCTTCGTCTGGCGCAAAACCGCGGAGGAGATCCTGGAATCACTCGCTAAATATCTTCAACGGATTTCAGGTGCAGGACACTAGCGGCTCGCCCTGCTCGCCACGACCACAGCGCACAGCACGATCACACAGCTGAGTGTCGCAGTGGGCGAGAGCTTCGTCTCGACCGCGTCGAGCAGCACGGCCGTGACCAGCTGGCCCGCCACCGAGGTGAGGCCGAGTAGCAGAACACCGATCATGCCGACCGTGACGGCAGCCAGGGCAATGAAGGCCACGCCGATCAGACCGCCGGTGTAAAGCCAAGGGTTGGTGGGGAATTCGGTGGGCAGGCCCGTGGTGGAGAGGGTGTAGAGGTCGAGGAGCAGTAGCGCGGTCAGGCCGACTGCGAAGTTGATCAGGGTGGCGGTGAAGGGACCGCCGGTGGCGCCGACACGGCCGTTGATCGCTTGTTGCCAGGCCAGGCCGATGCCCGCGAGCGCGGGCAGGACGATGAGCAGGGCGGGGATGTCCGGGACGCCGGTGGCCACCGTGGCCGGGGCGGAACTGCCGCCGGCCGAGAGCACTACCCCGGTGATGCCGAGGGCAGCAGCGAAGATCCGCCACGGAGTGATCGGGGTTCGGCCGTTCGGGGCGAGGCCGAGGCGGTCGACGACGAGGCTGCTCAGGAGCTGGCCTGCCACCACCGCGACGGTGAAGGCGGTGACACCGATCGCGGCGATCGTGAGCCCCTGCGCCGCCACGAAGAACGCGCCGCACAATCCGCCGAGCAACTGCCACGCGGGCAAGCCGCCCTGCGACACCGCGATCCGCACCTTGGTGACACCGGCTCGCAACGACGGGCTGACAGCGAAGGCGACCAGCAGGGCAACGAACCCGGTACCGAAGCTGACGGTCGCCGCCGCGATCCCATCGGCCAACCGCGCCCCCAACGCCCCGTTGATCCGCCCCTGCACCGCGACCCCCGCCCCGATACAGAACCCGAAGCCGAGCCCGATGCTCATCCGCCTCCCGGAGACTTTCGCGGATCGTCCGGGACCTGGGCGGTTGGCAGTCGGTCTCACGTTATGTCTCTATCACGCGCATCGACATGACGCGGCGGCAGCCAAGTCGGTGTCAACGCGGCTGCGACCAACAGCACCAGTCCCAGCAGTGCGATGGTCACCGACATCGACAACCATTGCGTCGCCGCCGCGACGAACGCGAACACACCGAGTGCGACGATCTCGGAGAGCAGCCCGGACACCGAGGTGACGGTGGCCCTGGCCGGGCCTTCGATCGCATCCTGAAGCCGAGCACCAGCGATGACCTCGGCATTGAAGTCGATGCCGTAGGCGATGCCGATACCGGCGAAGCCCACCCAGACCAGCGCCGTGCCCGTCGCAACGCCCACCGCCAGCGCACCCGCGATGAACAGGATTCCGGCGACGAACAGCGCGATGGCCAACGTACGAGCGGACACGACCTCGGTGCGGCCTGCCAGCAGCGAACCGATCAGCGAGCCGACGACGGTGACACCCACCAGCAGTGCCGAGGTACTGGTCGACGCTCCACCGGAAACCGCGAGCAGCCCGAAGTACTCGTCGAAGGCGGTGACGCCGTAGAGAAGCGCGCCGAGCAGCACACCCCGACGGACCCTTCGGACGCGCAGCGCTTCGGAGAGACCGGTCCTGAGCATGGAGACGTATCGCGACGAGGTGGATCCGCGCGAATCCGTCTGCGCCGCACCGGCCGATGCCGATCCCGGTTTGACGTGCGGGCCCAACGGTCCGGCTACGGGCTCATCATCCAGATCGTCGACAGCGGTGGCGGAGATGGCGACCGGCGCGCTGGGCAGAGCCAGCGCGGTCAGCGCGTGCAGGAGGCCGATGCCGACGCTGACCCAGCCGACCAGGGCATAACCGCCGAGCACGAACAGCGGTGCGGCGGCGAGAATCGCCACCAGGACGGTGCTCTCCTGCGCACCGCGCGCCCAGCCCATGATTCGCGCGTAGGCGGACGGTTCACCCCGCGCGACCAGATCGTCGTAGATCAGCGCCTCGAAGGTCCCCGATTCCAGTGCGCCCGAGACACCCCAGACGAGGAAGCCGAGCGCGAAACCGACGAACGACGGTGCCAGCATCCACAGGACGAAACAACCGGTCTGCAACAGCGAGCTCAGGAACAGCAGGAGACGACGGGACACCGTGTCGGCCCACGCACCCGATGGCACCTCGAGCAGGAACGCGGTCACCGACCAGATCGCCAGCAGCAGCGAGATCTGTGCGGTGCTCAGCCCGTGATCGGCGAAAAGGACGCCGTAGAGCGCATAGATCGGTAGCAGGTCGCGCGTGCCCCTGAACAGGACCGCGCGCACCGTGAGGTCGCGGACACCGGTCGGTTCACGCCTCAACCAGGCCACCGCGTGCCGGAGCGGGGAAGATCAACAGCCGTAGAAGAGCATCCGCATGGGCTCTATCGTTCGCGTCGCGACCGGCCGGGTCAAGCGATTATCCGAGCGGGATCCAGCCGTTGGCGGCGAGGGAATCGTCGTCGTCGGTGCTGCTCACCATGCGACGGCCGTCGTTGAGGTCGTTGATGAGTTCGGACACCGGGTGGGAGTCGCTGTAGTGGTAGCCCTGGGCCAGGGCGAAGCCGAGTTCGGTGAGGACGGCGGCCTGGTATTCGGTTTCCACGCCCTCGGCGATGACCTGCAGGTCGAGGGATTTGCTGAGTGCGGCGATGACGCTCAGCAGCGGCGGGGCGGGGGAATCGGAGCGGATGGCGGCGACGAAGGACTGGTCGACCTTGAGGATGTCGCTGGGGATGGTGGCCAGGCGGCTCAGCGAGGAGTAACCGGTGCCGAAATCGTCGATGGCGATGCGCACGCCACGGTCGCGCAGGGTGTGCAGGTTGGTGATCGCGGTCTGGGATTCCGCGGCCAGCTCGCTCTCGGTGACCTCGAGGACGAGCTGGTCGGCGGGCCAGCCGGTATCGGACAGGATGGTCGCGACCCGCTCGGCGTATTCGGTTTCGGCCAGTTCGAGGCCGGAGACGTTCACGTTGAGGGTGAGGTTCAGCGAGGCGAAGCTCTCCTGAAGGCGAGCGGCGTCGGCGCAGGCGCGGCGCAGGACCAGCTCGTCGAGGTCGGAGATGAGGTCGTACTCCTCGGCGACGCGGATCAGGCCCTCGGTGGTGACCTCGGGCTGCGCGCTCGACGACCAGCGCAGCAGCGCCTCGACGCCGACCGCCTGGCCGCCGTCCTCGGTCAGGCTGACGATCGGCTGGTAGTGCACATCGAGAGCACCACGGTCGATGGCCTCGCGCAGTTCCACCGCCAGCGGGAGCTGACGCGAGGATTCGAGCACCGTGCGGTTACGACCGGCCTGCTTGGCCCGGTACAGGCCGACATCGGCGCGGCTGACCAGCAGCGAACCCGACTCGCCCGGCTGCCAGGAGGTGACACCGGCCGAACAGCCCATGGTCACCGCGGCCCGCAGTTGTTCGGTGAGCAGGATCGCGGCCTGCTCGGTGGTCCCCGGCAACAGCAGCGCGAACACATCGCCGCCGAACCGGGCCAGCACCTGGCCGGGAGCGAGCAGATCCAGCCAGGTATCGGCGACCCGCTGGAGCACGGCGTCGCCCGCGCGGTGGCCGAGGTGGTCGTTGATCTTCTGGAATCGGTCGAGGTCGACGAGCACAAGGGCCATGCCCTGACCGCCACGACCGGCCGCATCGATCGCCGGGTTGAGCTGTTTTTCGAACCCGCGCCGGTTCAGCAGGCCGGTGAGCACGTCGATATCGGCTTCCGAAGCCATCCTGGTGAGGATGCCGACCACCACGCCCGCGCCGAAGGTGACACCGGCGGGGATCAGCCCGGACCACCATGGCAACCCGCGGGCGGGCAACACCAGCAGACACAGCACCATCGCGAAACCGATGTGCGCGGCGGCCTGGGTCCAGGCGAAGAACAGGGCCGCATCGCAGGCGACGAAGACGAAGAACGAGGCCAGGGTGATGGCGCCGACGATGTTGGGGAAGTCGTAGACCGCGATCGCGACGAGCACCGCCGCGGTGGCGAGGTAGGCGTGGTGCAGGCGGTGCGGCATCCGCGGGCCCCACGCGAGCAGGGTGAGCCCGAGCAGAACCGAGATGGCCGCCGCGGTGCCGACCACAACGCGATTACCGTCGTCGCCCGGCGCGACGGCAGTGATCATCAGGCCGAGGACACCGCCGAGAACGTAGAACGCCCCCGTTGTCCTGGCCATGACCTTTGCCGTCGCCAACGCCGATGCCGCCCGCACCCGGGTTCGGGTATCGCCGCGCGCCCCGATTCCTCGCACGAGCACCAGCCTAGATGTTGATGGGTCAGGGTGTTTGCCACATCCGACAAATGGATCTCAGCAAACAATGAGCATCTTACGGCGTCAGTACATCCGTGCCGACGAACGGGACCAGCGCCTCGGGCACGCGCACCGAACCGTCGGCCTGCTGGTGGTTCTCCAGGATCGCCACGATCCAGCGCGTGGTGGCCAGCGTGCCGTTCAACGTGGCCGCGATCTGCGCTTTTCCGTTCTCGTCCCGGTAGCGGACCGAGAGCCTGCGCGCCTGGAAGGTGGTGCAGTTCGAGGTGGAGGTGAGCTCGCGGTAGGTCTGCTGGGTGGGCACCCAGGCCTCGCAGTCGAACTTGCGCGCCGCCGAGCTACCCAGATCACCACCGGCCACGTCGATCACCCGGTACGGCACGTCGATCGCGTCGAGCATCTCGCGTTCCCACGCCAGCAGCCGCTGATGCTCGGCTTCGGCCTGGTCAGGGGTGGTGTAGACGAACATCTCCACCTTGTCGAACTGGTGCACGCGGATGATGCCGCGGGTGTCCTTGCCGTAGCTCCCTGCCTCGCGGCGGAAGCACGACGACCAGCCCGCGTAGCGCTTCGGGCCCGCGCTCAGATCGAGGATCTCCTCCGAGTGGTAGCCGGCCAGCGGCACCTCCGAGGTACCGACGAGGTAGAGGTCGTCTTCTTCGAGGTGATAGACCTCGGCCGAATGCTGACCGAGGAAACCTGTACCCGCCATGATCTCCGGGCGAACCAGCACCGGCGGAATCATCATGGTGAAGCCGTTGGCGACGGCCTTCTGCGCGGCCAGCTGCAACAGGCCCATCTGCAGCAGCGCGCCGTAGCCGGTCATGAAGTAGAACCGCGAGCCCGACACCTTCGCGCCGCGCTCCATGTCGATCAGGTGCAGCGACTCACCGAGCTCGAGGTGATCCTTGGGCTCGAAATCGAAAACCGGCGGGGTGCCGACGGTTTCGAGCACGACGTAATCGTCCTCGCCACCCGCGGGCGCACCTTCCTGGACGACGTTGGAGATCGCGCGCTGGGCGGCGTCGAGATCGGCGTCGGCGGCGTGCTGGGCGAGTTCGGCCTCTTTGACCTTCGCGGACATGTCGGTGGCGGCGGCCAGCAGCGCGGGGCGCTCCTCTTTGCTCGCCTTGCCGATCACCTTGCCCATGGCCTTGTGCTCGGCGCGCAGGTTGTCGGCGGTGGCCACGGCGGCCCGGCGCGCGGCGTCGGCTTCGAGCAGGGCGTCGACGAGCGCGGGGTCCTCACCGCGGGTCCGCTGCGAGGCACGGACGGCTTCCGGGTTCTCGCGCAGGAATCGGAGGTCGATCATGAGAAAACAGCCTAGTTGAAGTGCCAATCGGGCATCGCAGGGGCATAGTTGCGGTGTGAGTACCTCTTTCGACACCGCCGTCATCGATACCGCGCTCGCCGATCTCACCCAAGGGGAAAAGACCTGGGCCGCGACAGACCTGCGTCGCCGCCGCGAACTGCTCGACGAACTGCACGCGCTCACCGCCCGCGACGCCGAGGCCTGGGTCGCCGCCGCCCGCACCATCAAGAAGCTCGATGCCGACAGCCCGCTGCTCGGCGAGGAGTGGATGTCGGGCCCGATGACGATGCTGGCCGGCGCGCAGGCGCTGAGCGAGTCGATGGCCGCGCTCGAGAAGGGCGCGAGCCCGCTCGAGGGTGTCGAACTCACCACCGCGCCCGGCGGCCGGGTGGCCGTGCCGGCGCTGCCGCACGGCATCTACGACAAACTGCTGCTGAGCGGGTTCAGCGCCGACGTGTGGCTCAAGCCCGGTGTCGACGCCGCGACCGCGCGTCGCAAGGCGGGCCTGGCCCAGCGCGACCCCGCGAAGACCAACGGTGTCGGCGCGGTACTCGGCGCGGGCAACATCATGTCGATCGCGCCGCTGGACACCCTCTACGAGCTCTACGCCAACAACCGGGTCGTCGCGCTCAAGCTCAACCCGATCACCGATCCGCTGCTGCCGGTGTTCCAGGCGATCTTCGCGCCGTTCATCGAGCTCGGCGTGGTGCGCATCCTCACCGGCGGGGCCCCCGAGGGCGGCTATCTGGTGAACCACCCGCTGGTCGCGCACGTGCACATGACCGGCGGCGCGCCGACCCACGACGCGATCGTGTGGGGCCCCGGTGCGGACAAGACCGGCGAGCCCATCCTGGACAAGCCGATCACCAGCGAACTCGGCGGTGTCGCGCCGTGCATCGTGGTTCCCGGTGACTGGGCGGCCGCCGATCTGAAGTTCCAGGCCGAGCACGTGGCCACCCAGCGCCTGCACAACGGTGGCTACAACTGTGTCGCCGCGCAGACCGTGGTGCTCGCCGCGGACTGGCCGCTCAAGGAGCAGTTCCTCACCGAACTGCGCGCCGCGATCGACAACGCTCCCCCGCGCACCGCCTACTACCCGGGCAGCGACAACCGCGTCGCGGGCGCACTCGAGACCTACCCGAACGCCGCCCGCGCCAACGGCCGCCTCCTGGTCGAGAACCTGCCCGCCGGCGACACTCCCCTGCTGCGCACCGAGTACTTCTCGCCCGTTCTCGGCGTGGTCGAACTGCCCGGCACCGGGGCCGAATTCCTGAGCAACGCGGTCGATTTCGCCAATGACGAGCTGATGGGCACCCTGGGCGCCAACATCATCGCCGCCCCCTCCACCATCGCCGAGCTCGGCGCGAAACTCGACACCGCGATCGAGAACCTGCGTTACGGGACCGTCGCCCTCAACGCGTGGACCGGTCTCGCGTTCCTGACGCCGCGCGCCAGCTGGGGCGCCTACCCCGGCCACACCATCGACGACATCCAGAGCGGCATCGGCGTCGTACACAACGCCTTCCTCCTCGACGACGTCGAACGCACCGTGGTCCGCGGCCCCTTCCGCCCCGCTCCGCGCTCGATTCTGCGCGGCGAATTCGCCCTCACCCCGAAGCCGCCGTGGTTCGTCTCGAACAAGACCGGCACCGGCACCGGCCGCAAGCTGACCGATTTCTACGGCGACGGCAAACTGCGCCGCATTCCGGGCATCTTCGTGTCAGCTCTGCGGGGCTGACCCGGCAGTCCGCCACGACAAATACACTCGTCGACGATGTCGAAGAAGCAGAGCAACCCAGCCGAGGGACCCGCCGCGCCCAGTCGCGGCGGCGCCCTGCACCTGTCCGCGACGAAACTGCGTTGGGGGCTGCTGATAGGCGCCCTCGGGGCGATCGTCGCGGCCATGGTCACCATGGCCGTGACAGGCTTCGACACCGACAAGGTGGAGGCGCACCAACCCGGTGCCGTGCCGGTGGTGCGCGACAAGGAGTTCAGCAGCGCGGCGCAGGGCGACTGTCTGACCTGGTCCAAACCCGACCGTAGCGACCTGGTGAAGGTGGGCTGCGGCGACAAGCACCTGTTCGAGGTGGCGGGTGTCATCGACCTCAGTGCCTATCCAGGGCGTGAGTTCGCCGAGGGCACCCGTCACCCCGATTCGCTGCGCATGACCGAACTGCGGGACGAACACTGCGTGACCGCCGTCCAGAAGTACCTGGGCGGGCGCTTCGATCCGCGCGGCAAGTTCATGGTGAATGTGATGTCGCCGAGCCCCGCTGGCTGGCAGCACGGCGACCGGACCCTGCGCTGCGGTGTTCAGGTCGCCGCCACCGCGACGAGCCCGGCTTCCATCGGCAGCCTGGCCGACAGCGACCAGTCCAAGATCCATGCCACCGGCACTTGCCTCGGCATCAATCAGAATCTGCCCACCGATCCGGTCGACTGCGCCCAGCCGCACTCGGTGGAGATCGTCGGCACCGTCGACCTGGCCACCGCCTTCACCGGCGGACCGCCGTCGGAGGCCGAGCAGGACAAGTTCGTCGAAGCCGAGTGCAACCGGCTCTCCGGCGACTACCTCGGCAGCCCCGACGCCATCCGCAACAAGACGCTGACCCTGTTCTTCGACTATCTCGAGCCCGCCAGCTGGCTCGCGGGCAGCCACAAACTGGACTGCTGGCTCGGAAAAGGTGCCGACCGAGAGGGTTTCGCCCCGATCGTCGGCTCGGCCCGCGGCGAGATCCTGATCGACGGACAGGCACCGGTACCCCCGCCGAACTCCGGACGCTCCACGCCGGCTCCGCTGCCGGGCGCCGCGCCACTGCCGCCCCAGCCCCAGCCGAGGTGACGTTGTCCGAGCGGATGCCGCAGTGGCGTTTCGAGGAGTTGGTCGGCGATGCCCTCGACCAGATCCCGGCGGAGCTGTCCAGTGCCATAGACAATGTTGTTGTGCTGGTCGAGCCCCGAAACGACGAGGAACCTTCGCTGCTCGGGCTGTACCACGGGATCGCTCTCACCGAGCGCGACAGCTACTACGCCGGATCGTTGCCGGATACCATCACGATCTACCGGGAAGCTATTCTCGACATCTGCAACACCGACGACGAAGTGGTCGAGGAAGTCGCGATCACCGTGATCCATGAAATAGCACACCATTTCGGGATTGACGACGACCGGTTGCATGAGCTGGGATGGGGTTAGCGAAACTGGGTGGGGAATCGATGGAACCGAATGACCCGCTCTCGCGTCCTAGTACTCGTAGGGGGAATTCTCGTGGTTCCCGATAGCCGCCACCAGAAGGAGTCGGGTCATGGTTGGACACGTTCTCGTTGCACCTGAAATCGTCCTCGCCGCGTCCGCGGAGCTGGATCTGCTCGCCGAGCGCCTCGCCATCGCGGCCGGGCTCGCCGGGCCGACCACGCATGTGCTGCCGTCCGGCGCCGAAGAGGTGTCGCTGCTCGCGGCGTCGCACTTCAACACCGCAGCGGGCAAGCACGACGGTTCGGTCGCCCAGGCGATCCTCGAGCTGCATCACGCGGCCGCGACGCTGCGCTCGCAGCTGACCACTCATATCGGGGAAGACGTGGTCCGCGCGGCGACGATCAACGCCGTCCAGGTGTAGTCGCACCGAACCTGTCGACGATCATTTACTCAGGGGAGAAACAAGCATGACCGCAGGGATCACCGGGGTGTTCTGGCTGCCTCGTATGGCCGAAATGAACTCCACCACCCTCAACGCGGGCGCACACGCGATCCCGATCAGCGCCGCCGCCACCTCGTGGGGCACGCTGGCCGCCGCGTGGGGCGACGCCGCTTTCACTATCACCCGCGTGATCGCGGAGGTCGGTGTCGGCCTCCAAGGCGTGAACGGTATCGCCGTGCTCGCCCGTCTGGCGCCGTTCGCGGGCTGGGCCAGCCAGCAGGGCATCGCGTCCGCGGCGATCAGCGCCAAGTGCGCGGCCAACGCCACCGCCTACACCGTCGCCTCGATCGCGATGCCGAGCCTGCCCGAGATCGTCGGCACCAATGCCGCGGTGGCCGCTTCGGCCAACCCGCCCGGTGTCGTCTCCGGTGCCTTCGAGGTCGCTGAGGTCGCGCGCCACGCGATGGACATCCGCGCCGCGCTGGTGATGGAGACCTACGAGGCCGCCACGTCGGCCACCGTCGCCGTGCCAAGCGAGTTCACCATGCCGCCAGCTATCGCCAGCGGTGCGGGTTCCGCCTCGCAGGGCGATTTCGGTGGCGGTGATCCGCTGCAGACCGCGGTCGCCGCGGCACAGGCCTTCGTGACCAACCCCGGTGTGGTCAGCGCGGCCACCCAGGCGGCCAACACCGCCGGTGGCGTGCTCACCGGCGGTGTCAGCACGGTCGGCAATATCGGCGCTTCCGCGATCTCGGCGGCCACGGCCACCGTGCCCGCGGGCACCGCAGTCGCGCCCGCCATGGCGGGTATGGGTGCCGCCGGTGCCGCGGTCGGTGGCATGGCCACCACGTCGGCCGGTCTCGGTGGCGTCAGCGCGGGCTCGCTGAAGCTGCCCGATGGCTGGGGTGCGCCCGCGGCCGCGACCGCGAGCGCGCCTGTCTCGGAATCGGTCGTCAACCGGGTCGAGAGCGCACCCGTGCGCAACACCGGCACCGCCGGCAACCCGCTGATGGGCAACCGGCAGAAGGGCGAGGAAGACGACGAGCACGATGGCGTCGACTACGTGCGCTCCGACGAGTTCACCGACGGTCGCTACGCGGCCGAAGGTGTGATCGGCGCCGACCTCGCCGGATCGGCCAAGTGACGGTTCTCGGCACCGGCAGCGGAGGTTCGCTGCTCGGCGCCGTCGTGCTCTCGCTCGACGACATGCAGTTCCTCCTGGAGAAACTGGAATTCGACGAGATGCCCGTGGTGCTCGACGCCATGGGCCGCTATGACAACGTCACCGCGCACGACGCCGCCATGAACGTGGCACAGGCCGCCCTGGCCGAACGCGAACTGCTGTTCGGCCAGGTGGTGGCACCCGAGCTCGCCGAACGGCTGCGGGTGCTCTACCGGCCGCAGTGGATCATCGCGCTGCGGTGGGTGGTGGCAGGCCAGGTCAACCGATTCTGTCTGGCGCAGGGCGACGACCGTGCGGTCGTCGCCCTGCGCGGGCCGGAGTCCTACGTCATCGACGACGCCGGTCTCGATCTGCCCGGCGCGGTGCTGCAGGCACTCGGACCGGTCGAAGCGCTTGAGCTGTACGGGATGAACGCTCCCACCGAACATCTGGCGCCGATCTTCGGCGACACCGGTGACGCGGCCGCCACCGCGAAGCGCCTCGGCAAGGTGGGCAATCCAGCCACCGACGCGCAGGCACTGGCCTCGGCGCTGGTGGAGATCCACTCCTACGCCGAGATCGTCGGCGTGGCCTACGGTGACGGCACCCGCGATATCCAGGACAACCACATCGCCGTCTTCAACACGCGCGCAGGCAGATTCATCATCACCGCCAGCGTCGCCGACGACGGGGTGAAGTGGTCGTCCATCGCCAGCGGCACCAACGCCCGCCTGCGCACCGCGGTAGCCGACCTCATCGAGTCCCTACCGGTCCGCACCGAATTCCCTACCGCGGCAGCCAGTAACCCGGCGTAAGCCCACCCCACCACAACCGCCCCACCAAACGCCCCCCACAACTTAGCCGTAAACCGTAGGCGCAGCCGGAGCCTTTAACCCATGGGGTCGTCGGCGGAGGGGTCGGCTTTGATGGTGAACGGTGGGGTGAATTTGCCCCAGCGTAGGCATTCCCAGCCGCCGTCTTCGGTGGGGAGCAGTTCGATGGTCTCGGTGTTGTCGAGGTGGTTGTTCGTCGTGAACGGCGGCGCCACCCCGGCCAGCGCCTTGCCGATCAGGCGCATGGCGGCACCGTGGTTCACCACCACCACGTCACCGTCGGCGTCGTCGGTCAGGAATTCCTCGCGCAGGCCGTCGAGGACGGGCAGGATGCGGGCCAGCACTTCGTGGCCGGATTCGCCGCCGGGGGCTCTCACGTCGAGCTCGCCGAGGTGCCAGCCACGATAGATCTGCTGGAAGAGTTCGTGCGCTTCCCGGTCGGAACGGCCGTGTAGTTCGCCCACCTGCACCTCGTACAGGCCGTCGAGGACGTGTGCCGGTGTGCCGGTGGCTTCTTCGATGTAGCTCGCGGTCTGGCGGGCGCGCAGCGCATCCGACGACACCAGCACCTGGGGCGCTCGCGCCAGGCCCGCACCGAACGCTTTCGCCTGCGCCACACCACGTTCGGTGAGCGGCAGGCCCGGCACCGCGGTGTCGAGGATCTTCGCGACATTGCCCTCGGTCTCGCCGTGGCGCACCAGAATCAGTTTCGCGCGGGTGGTCATAGGTCCGCGACCCCCTTTCGCAATTGCGTCAACCATTCTGCGGCCGGTTCGTCCGACGGCGGTGGTGAGCCGATGGCCGCTACCGCGGGCCATGATCCCAGGAAGCGGACATGGGCGGTGCGGTGCAAGGCTTTCAGAGTTTCGGCCACCGCCGGGTCGTCGATGTGTCCGACGCAGTCGAGATAGAACCGGTAGGTGCCCATGCCGGTGCGGGTCGGTCGCGATTCGATGCGTGTGAGATCGACTCCACGCGTGGCGAATTCGGCGAAAGCGCGCATGAGTGAACCGGGCTCGTTGGGCAGTTCGAGGACGATGGAGGTCCGGTCGGCGCCGGTGGCGCCGGGTGCCACGCCCGGCTGGGTAACCAGGACGAAGCGGGTGATGGCCTGGTCGTGGTCGGCCACGCCGCCTGCCAGGGTCACCAGGCCGAGTCGTTCACCCGCCAGCGCGGTCGAGATCGCGGCATCGGCTGTGCCTGCCGCGACATCTTCGGCGGCGGCCGCGTTGGACGCCGAGGTGAACGGGCGCGCATCGGGCATCGTGCGCGCAACCCACTCCCTGACCTGCGCCGCCGCCACCGGATAGGCGGCCAGGGTGCGCACGTCGGCCAGCGAGGTTCCCGGTCGGGCGAGGATCGTGAAAGTCACCTCGAGCTCGGTCTCGGCCATGATCTGCAAGCGCGGTCCGATGGCGAGGGAATCCAGGGTCGCCGGGATCGAGCCCTCCACCGAACTCTCGATCGGCACCACCGCACCGTCGACCTCTCCGGTCCGGATCAGGTCGAGCGCCGCCCCTTGACTCGGCGCGGCGACCCGCTCGACCGGCCCATCGAAGGCCCCCGAGGTCTCGAACTTCGCCAGAGCCATCTCGGTGAAGGTCCCGGACGGCCCGAAATACGCAATACGCGGCACACAGCAACTTTAGCGGCTGGCGCTGTCCGGTTTTCGGACTCGAAGGTCGCGCATCTGATGCGGCAGCAAATGCGGGGCGGCCGGATCGCGTTGGTGGGGTCAGGGCACATCAGATTTACCGGGCCCAGGGTGGTGCACCTTGCTGTGTTTGTTGGAGCGCTGACGCGCTCGAGTCGGGGCCCTTCGGGCCCCCGATCTTCCCTCCCTCCGGGTACTCCTTCGTCGCACCCTCCGGTCAGTCCAGATCGGGGCGGGCCCCTCCGGACAGAGACACACCAGGGTTGCCCGACCCTGGCGTGAGGTTAGTGGTCCAGGACGCGCAGTGCTTCGGTGATTGCCTGTTCGTTGGGGGTTTCGATGGCTAGGAGGACGGTGCGGGTGGCTTCGATGGCGGCGGGCTTCAGTGACTTCAGGAAGGGGAGGTCGGGGGTGGTGAGGGCGGTGGGGATGTCTTCGCCGCAGAGGGCCGCTACGGTGCCCGCGACCACGGCAAGGGCGCGGGGGCCGCTGGTGGTGCGGGCGGTGAAGCCGTGGTCGGCGTGGGCGATGCCTGCCAGGAAGGCGGTGAGGTCGGGGTCGGGGATGTCGACGTCGACGGGGGCGGGGGAACTGCTGTCGGGGCGGACCAGGTCGGCCACGAGACTGCGGCGGGCGGGGGCCGACAGGTTCAGCAGGACGGGTTCGGCGGGGGCGGAATGGTCGTCGCCGTGGTCGTCGTGCGTCATCGGTCCACCGTATCGGCTCGATTTCATCGTTGGTGTCCTCTTGCGCGTCGGACGTTTGTAACTTAGCTTAGGTTTACCTAATCAAACGTTCGCGGAGGTTGTCATGTCGAGCCCCACCACGATCCTCTCGCCGACCACCGCCGAGCGGGTGCGAAGTGCGTGCGCTCATGCCGAGACAGCGGTGCTCGCGCTCCCCGGTATCGACCCGGTTCCCACGACGCTGCACCACCTGCGCCGCTGTGGCGACGCGGTGATCGCGGTGCCTGCGTCCTCGCTCGCGGCGGCGCTGGCCGCCACGGCCAACGAGACCTCCGCGGTACTCGAACTCACCGATCACGCGCCGCTCCCGCTGCGTGAGCCGGTCAGGGCGCTGGTGTGGTTGCGCGGCTGGGTGCGCCAGGTACCCGAGCAGGCACAGCGCGCGCTCGCCGTCGAAATCGCCAAGGAGTACCCGCATCCGGGCCTGCTCGATGTCGGGCACGGCGTCACGCTGCTGCGGATCGTGGTGAACTCGGCGGTACTGGCCGATACCGCGGGCGCCGAGTCCGTCGACCACGCCGACCTGCGGGCCGCCTCGGCCGACCCGTTCTGCGAACTGGAAAGCGCCTGGCTGCAACACATGTCGGAGGATCACACCGACGTCGTCGCCCAGCTGGCTCGCCACCTGCCGACCCGGCTGCGCGGCGGCTTGGTGCACCCCCTCGCCATCGACCGCTACGGCCTCACCCTGCGAGTCGAGAGCAACGACGGCGACCACGACGTCCGCCTCCCCTTCCCCACCCCCGCCGACGACATCGAATCGCTCAGCCGCGCGGTCCGCATCCTCGCCGGCTGCCCGTTCCTGAACGGCCTGCGCCGCATCTGAAAGGTGTTCTCAGAGCACTTACAGGGGCTGTACCCAGGCTGGATCGGTTAGCCGCGTCTCACTTCGCGTCGCCGCGCCCGGCGGCAACCGGCTGCGGCGTGTTCGCTGTTTACACTGCGCGGCATGCGTGTCGATCCTCCCCAGACCGAGCTGAGCGAGCGGGACAGGTTCGGGCTGCGCGTCGAGATCGCGGTCGTGCTGCTCGTGACCTTCGGGCTGAGTGGGATCAGTGCCGGTCTGTCCCTGCTCGATTCGGCGGTGTCGCCGGGTGGGGTCGGTGGGCGGACGGTGGCGCTGAACGCGTCGCGGTCGAACAATTCGTTGATCGATCTGCTGTTCCAGCTCGTCGGGGTGACCCGGCTGATGGCGTGGGCGGCGCTGGGGCTTTACCTGTTGTGGCGCAGCGGGATCGGGCCGCGGCTGATCGGGCTGGCACGGATCCGGCGTGGCGACATCGTGGCCGGTCTGGTGCTGGCCGCGGTGATCGGGCTGCCGGGGCTCGCGCTGTATCTGATCGCGCACGCGATGGGGGTGAGCGTCACCATCGTGCCGAGTTCGCTGTCGGAACACTGGTGGCGGCTGCCGGTGCTGATCCTGTCGGCGTGTGCGAATTCCGTCGCCGAGGAAGTGGTGGTGGTCGGCTATCTGATCACCCGGCTGCGCAGGCTCGGCTGGTCGGAGAACTCGTCGCTGGCCGCGTCGGCGCTGTTGCGTGGCAGTTATCACCTGTACCAGGGGATCGGCGGCGGCCTCGGCAATATCGTGATGGGCCTGGTCTTCGGCCGCTACTGGCAGCGAACCAACCGCCTGTGGCCGCTGATCCTGGCCCACGCGACGATCGACGCCGTCGCCTATCTCGGCTACAACGTGCTGCGCGGGCGCGTCGGCTGGCTGCCGTGACAGTTGCCCGGACCTCCCCGGGCACTGATGTGAGCGGCGTGTCGCGGCGAGTTTCACCACATCACCGCGTTTCGCGCTAACAGTGGGCCTCGAGCGGGGTATCCCAGTAGTGACCGAGCGCGCAGAACCGACTCGCGCTCCCGACGATCAGTAGAGTTTGACGGTGATGAACGGCGACGATCCCCGCGAGGACCCCCGTAGACGCCGGGTGCCGCCGACATCAGGCCGCCCCGGCGGCCCTTCGGTGCCCCCACAAGGTCGTCCCATGCCACCGCAAGGTCGCGGGGTACCCCCCGATCCGCGCTACGGCCGCCCGCCCGGCAACGATCGGCGCCCGCATCCCGAGGACGGGCCGACGGTTCGCTACAACCCGGCACCTCGGCGCGGCGCGTCGCACGTCGAACCCACCCAGGTGCTGCATCGCGGCAACTCCGGCGACCAGCCGCTGGCCTATTCGCAGATGCCGTACGAGCGCGAGAAGCCGCGTCAGCCACCACCGCCGCCACGTCGTGAGCAGGTCAGACACGCGCCGACCCAGCGTCCGGTCCCCCATCACGACGGTCTCCCGCCCCGGCGCACTCCCCCGCCCGTCGACCTGGGCAGGCAGCCGCGGCCGCCGCGGCGCAGACGCAAACGTCATCCGTTCCGGTGGTTGACGGTGATCATCGTGGGGTTGATCGTCGGCCTGATCGCCGCGGTCGTGCACCTGGACAACTCGCTCACCCGCATCACCGCGCTGCCCTCCTACAGCGACCGCGTGAGCAATACCCCCGGCACCAACTGGCTGCTGGTGGGCTCCGACGGCCGCGGCGACCTCTCGACCGAGCAGGAACAGGAACTGGCGACCGGTGGCGACACCGGGCCCGAACGCACCGACACCATCATGATGGTGCACATCCCGTCCTCCGGCCCGACCACGATGGTGAGCCTCCCGCGCGACTCCTATGTGAACATCCCCGGCCACGGCAAGGACAAGCTGAACGCGTCGTTCGCGCTCGGCGGCGCTCCGCTGCTGGTCCAGACGGTGGAGGAAGCCACGGGCGTGCGGATCGACCACTACGCGCAGATCGGTTTCGGTGGTTTCGCGAGCGTGGTCGACGCGATCGGCGGGATCGAGATGTGCCTGGACGAGCCGATCGTCGACCCGCTGGCCGGGCTCGACCTGGCCGCGGGTTGCCAGAAACTGTCCGGCCCGCAGGCCCTCGGATTCGTGCGCACCCGCGCGACCCCGACCGCCGATGTGGACCGGATGAACCGCCAGCGGATGTTCATGGCGGCGCTGTTGAAGAAGGCGACGGGCATGGGGACCCTCGCCAATCCGTTCGCCTTGTGGCCCATGGCGACCGGGGTCGCGGGCTCGCTGAAGGTCGATGACGGCGACCACATCTGGAACCTGGCCGCGCTCGGCTGGGCGATGCGCGGTGACACCGTCACCACCAGCGTCCCGATCGGCGGATTCGACGACACCGACGTGGGCAACGTGTTGCTCTGGGACAAGTCGAAGGCCTCCGGGTTCTTCGAGGCGCTCGCCACCGATCAGCAGATTCCGGAGGAGCTGCTCACGCGGTAACGTCGAGGTATGCCCGAGAACCTGTCGTTCACCGAACTCCTGCGTGACCAGGTAAGAGCCGGTCTGACCTCGGCTCATCAGTATCTGGCCGCCGCCGTCTACTTCGACGCACAGGATTTACCCGAGCTGGCCGGGCAAACCTATGCGCGCTCGACGGCGAACCATGGGCACGCGATGCGCATGGTGCAGTACCTACTCGACCGCGAGGTGCCGATCGCGATCGGTCGGCTCGACGAAGTGCGCTCGGAATTCGATTCCCCGCGCGCCGCGATCGCCTTTCTGCTCGACCGTGAACGGGTCACCACCGAGCAGATCAGCGCACTCGCCGCGGCCGCGCGCGACACGAATGATTTTCTCGGCGAACAATTCATGCAGTGGTTCCTCGGCGAGCAGGTCGACGATGTCGCCGGAATGACCACGCTGCTCACCGTTCTCGACCGACAGGACAACCTGTTCGACGTCGAGGAATTCATCCGCCGTGAACTGCGCGGCACGGTGCGCGAAGACACCACCGCACCCCGAATGGCCGGTGCGAGTTAGGAAATGCTTGGTTAGGGAATACTGTCCTCAATAAGGCTGCACTTGGATGACAACGCCCTTGACCAGCATTAATGTTGCCGGCATGTCGATTCATCCGGAAAGCCCGCGAAGCAAGTTCCACACTCTGCTCCAAGACCAGATCCGGCATGAGTTCAATGCCGAGCACCAGTACATCGCGATCGCGGTGTGGTTCGACAACAACGACCTGCCGCAGTTGGCCAAGCGTTTCTACGCGCAGTCGGTGGAAGAACGAAATCACGCGATGATGATCGTGCAGTATTTCGTCGACCGCGACATCGCCGTGGAAATCTCGGGCATCGACGCGGCGAAGTCGAAGTTCGAGTCCGCCCGTGAGCCGATCGAACTGGCGCTGGCCCAGGAGAAGACGGTCACCGACCAGATCGTGCAGCTGGCGAGCACCGCCCGCGAAGAGGGCGACTACCTCGGCGAGCAGTTCATGCAGTGGTTCCTGAAGGAACAGGTCGAGGAAGTGGCGCACATGACCACGCTGCTCAATATCGCCGATCGCGCCGGGTCGAACCTGTTCGACCTGGAGGCGTTCATGTGGCGTGAGCTGAGCACCCCGAAGGATGCCGCAGGCGCGCCGTCGGTTGCCGGCGGCAGCGTCTAGCTCGAACGCAGAGGGATTCGGCTCGCGGGCAGCGAGCCGAATCCATCATGCATGTTCAGCCATCCGTGTTCAGCGCAGGGTGACCTGACGCGAACGCAGACCATCACGCGAACGACGTTCTTCGCTGGTCATCGGCTCCGCATTGGCGAGTGCTTCGTCCAGGCGAGCACCGAATTCCCGTGCGGGAGCTTCCCATTCGGCCGGGTGCCGCTCGGGATCGAGGTCGAACACCGGCACCAGCAGACCGTGTGTGCGGAACGAACCGGCGAAGCGCGAACCCTCACCCAGGTGCAGGCCACCGGTGGCGTGCACGCGAGCCAGGGCCAGCATCAGCGCGTCTTCGTCCTCGGGACGCACCCAGCGCACATGCGCCTTCTCGCCCGCGTCGACCCACCAGGCCGCGCCGACCGAATCCGGGCCGAGGTCGAGGCGCGCCGAGGGCATGATGGCCTGCTTGGCCTGCTCGATCGTCGCCGCCACCTGCGGATCCGGGGTGACACCCTCGGGCACCCACCAGTCGAAGTCCTGGTGCACGGTGAGCTCGAGGTCGGCACCGGGATCGATGACATCGGCAAGGCGCGGACCACCGTCGACGGCGTCGGCGGAGTTCAGCGATTCGCCGGGCTCGGCCGACTGGGTCCACAGGATCGCCGCGGCGATATCGGCCGACGGGTCGTCGCCACGGAACTGCATCTGCGTGCCGACGAAGCCGACCGGCTCGTCGCCCGCCCGCACCAGCGCGGCCACCGCACCGGGCAGCACCGTCGCCAGGGTGACCTCGCGCTGCGCGGCCACACCGGGCGCGAGCTTCAAGGTCGCGGTCGCCGACGGCACGAACTCCCGCAGCGCCACCAGATCACATTCGGCGGCAAGCCCCTCGAACGGCCGTGTCACGGCCGCGGATGCCTGCTCCTGCGCCGCACGCCGCTGCGCGAGACGCTGAGCCCGATTACTGTCGGGCTTCGGACTGTTCCGCTTGCTTTTACCCACGCGTGGAGTTTATGGCCGAGCAGCAAGTTCGCTTACCGCGGCCCCTGCCCAGGCCCGGCGAGGCCGCGGGCGGTCAGACTCCGGCCAGTAGAGCTTTCGTGCGGCCGGGGTGGTTGGTCGCGACCCAGCTGACGCCGAGGTCGGCGCACAGCGTGACGTCTTCGGGATCGTCGACGGTCCAGCAGTAGGTGGCCCGGCCCGCCGCGGCGGCCTTGTCGACGAGTTCGGGATGCTCGCGCAGGGTTTTCACCGACGGGCCGACAGCGGTCGCGCCGACCGTGGTGGCCGCGCCCCCGCCGAGGAACCGCGACGATTCGCCGAGCAGCACCGTGGGCAAAAGTGGTGCGGCACGGCGGATCCGCCAGACCGCGGTGGCCGCGAACGACATCACCACCGCGCGTGAGTGATCGGCCGAGGCAGGCGTGGCGATGCCGAAACGCTGGAGTTCGGCGAGCACCTTGTTCTCCACCAGGGCGCCGTAGCGCACGGGGTGCTTGGTCTCGATGAACAGTTTCGTCGGGCGGGTGCGCCAGTCGAGGACGAGTCCGATCAGGTCGCTCAGCGCGAGCACGCCCTGTGGCTCTTCCTCGGTGCCGAAGTTCATGCCGCGCAACTCGTCCAGCGTCAGTTCACTGACCAGGCCGGTGGCGTCGGCGGTGCGGTCGACGGTGCGGTCGTGCACGCAGACCAGGTGGCCGTCGCGGGTGAGCCGGACGTCGCATTCGACACCGTCGGCGCCCTCCTGCAGCGCTAGCTCGTACGCGGCGAGGGTGTGCTCGGGTCGTGCCGCCGACGCGCCACGATGCGCCACCACGAAGGGTGGGCGATTGTTCTGGCTCACTTGGCCACGACCTCCTCCTGCGTATTCTCGCCTGTCCGGACAGAATCCGCGCGTTCGACCTCATCGTGCCCGACGTCCTCGCGTGCCGCGTCATCGCGCGCCGCTACCGCGCCCGGCTCGACCGGCGCGATGACGACCTCGGCGGGATCGGCGGCCATCACCCAACGATGCGCCGACCTGACCTCCCCGCGCAGGTCACGGCCCTCCAGCGTGCGCACCATCCACAGCGTGAGCACCGCGAACCCGGCCGCGCAGAGGTTGGTGAAACCGGTGAACGAGACGCCGTCGGCCTCGGCCTGCAAGGTCGAGGCATCGCGCCACAGCGTCGCCGCGATCAGCAGCAGCCCGCTCAATGCCCAAGCGGCCCACCAGATCCGCACGGCGCGGTGCGAACGAGGATCGGGGTCGGCGCCGAGCAGTTCGGTGAGGAACACGCCGGGCCAGATCAGGTTGACGCCCGGCACAAGGCATCCCGCGATCAGCGACCACCGCTTGCGCGGGTCACGCTTGCCATAGGCGGTGAACACGATCGTGCGCGCTTCGATCAGCCAGGCGACCAGCGACACGGCCGTCACCAGCGCGCAGATCGGCGCGATGATGCCGAACACCAGCACCGTCGCGTCGGAGATCCACAGCAGCCAGCCGGGAATGAGCCGGGCGCGGTTCTGCAACAGGATCAGGTAGCGGCCGTATTCGGCGAGGCCTGCGAGCAGGAACGCGAACATGGTCGCGAGCAGCAGCCGGTCGCGCCTGACGGCGATGCCGCGCAGCGGGCGCTCGGGTGTGCGGGCCGCGGACGGCGGCGGATCGAGCAGGCCCCAGCGCGGGGTCTGGGTGTAGCGGGGGGTCGGCCCGAGCGGGGCCGAGATGGTCGAGCCCGCTTTACGGGTGCGGTGGTCGGGCCTGCGCGCGACCCAGCGGTAGTTGCGCTGGGTGGCCGGTGCGTCGACCTTGCCGGGCGAGAGCAGCACCCCTCGGCAGCGCGGGCACCAGTGCATCGGCGCGCCCTGCACAGCCCACCGCGCACCACAGCGTGCACATGGTTGCACCACCGAACTCACCCGCGCACCCCGCTTCCGGACTAGTAGATCTTGGCTTCGTGTTCGCCGTCGGCGACCACCGGGCGGCCGGTCCGCTGCCAGGCCACCATGCCCCCCGCGACGTTGACCGCTTCGTACCCGATGTGGGCGAGATACCGGACGACCTCGATGGACCGGCCACCCTGTCTGCACACGATGTAGAGCTCGGCGTCGATATCGAGCTCGTCGAGGCGGGCAGGCACGTCGACCATCGGGATGTGGATCGCGCCCGGCGCGTGCCCGAGGTTCCATTCGTCGGGTTCGCGCACGTCGAGCAGCTGCGCGCCCGGCGCCGGGTCCGCGTGGTCGAACGCGGCGGGTACCGCACCCACCGGCACCGTGGGGACATCGGAGCTCGTCACGCCTCGATCCTGCCATGCCGCGCGGATCGCCGGGCGAGCCTGTGCGAGGACGAGGTGTCGTGCGGGCCCCAGCTACCGGTCAGCACACAGACAACGGGAACCGGCTGCCGACGACGCCGACTCCCCGGGTGGAACCAGCCGGGAACGACCGATCCGGGACTCCCCTCCATGTCATCCCGGAGCGGTCGTTCGCCGCTGACGTCGGGATTCGTGGAGTGTGTTCTGTCCCGACATCTACTTGGACGCAAGCGGGACCGATTCGGTTCCATAAAAACGAGAACACTAGAGAAAATCTTAAATCCTGGGATCTGGGCGGCCAGATCGGTAGCCTGGGCGCATGAACGTGAGCAGGGGGCTACTCGACAGTTTCGACATCAACGGCTTGAATACCGCTTTGTCCGAATCCACGTGTCTAGGGGTAGAAGTGGATGCCGAGGCGGGCCGGCTGCAACTCGCTCTGGAGGTGCTGACGCTACCCACGGATGGACCTACGCCGATCGACACGAAAGTCCTGCTCACCTTCACCGGAGTCACCCGCGTAGCGGCCTCCCTGCGCATCCAGCGCTGGGACGATGTCGACGCCCGCGTGCTTCCCCTGACCCTCGACCAGCTCGACGAGGCCATCGAGAGCTTCGGCGGCGGTGGGCTGCACGGATGGGAGTTCATCGACCTCGACGACAGCGGGTGGACGCTGTGGAGTGAACTGCTCAGCTTCGACACCGTGCTCGATCAGCGCATCGCCGCTCATGTCATCGAGTTCTCCCAGGAGGAGGGCATCGATCCGCGTGAGCTCGATGTACGGGTGTGGTTCGACAAGATCGCCGTTACCGACACGGCGGGGCTCGAGATTCCGATGAAGGAGTTCATCGACGGTGGGCGGCGCTGGTGGGACGCGCATGCCACGGGCGATGCCAGGGCGTCGAAGGCCGACATCGCGCCGCCGCTGTAGTTTTGGAGCGCTGGCGCGCTCGAGCGGGGTTGGGGAATGCGGGGGCAAGGTGCGCGGGTTGCACCGGGCGGGTGTACGAATGATGGTTGGTGTTGTCGTCCGAACTGGGCGCACACAGCCCGACACACGGAAAGGGACATCGTGGCCGTCTACACGCTGCCGGAACTCGATTACGACTTCGGCGCACTGGAGCCTCACATCTCCGGTGAGATCAATGAGATCCACTACACCAAGCACCACGCTGCCTACGTCGCAGGCGCCAACAAGGCGCTCGAGCAGCTCGAGGAAGCCCGCGAGTCGGGCGACCTGGCTGCCATCCTGCTGCTGGAGAAGAACCTGGCCTTCCACCTCGGTGGCCACTACAACCACTCCGTCTGGTGGAAGAACCTCTCCCCCAACGGCGGCGACCAGCCGGACGGCGACCTGGCCGCGGCCATCGCCGACCAGTTCGGCTCGTTCGACAAGTTCCGCGCGCAGTTCACCGCTGCCGCCAACGGCCTGCAGGGCTCCGGCTGGGCCGTCCTGGGTTACGACACCCTCGGCCAGAAGCTGCTGACCTTCCAGCTGTACGACCAGCAGGCCAACGTGCCCACCGGCATCATCCCGCTGCTGCAGGTCGACATGTGGGAGCACGCCTTCTACCTGCAGTACAAGAACGTCAAGGCCGACTACGTGACGGCGTTCTGGAACGTCGTCAACTGGGCCGACGTGCAGGACCGCTTCGCTCGGGCCGTCGGCCAGGGCAAGGGCCTCATCTTCGGGTGATCTAAGCCTTTTCAACGGGCTCGCATGCGACGTTCGCATGCGGGCCCGTTGTCGTTTTTGCCCGATTAGCACTCTTTGGTACTTGTGTGCCAGACGGGTATGGGGCTATTCCTGTTCTATACGGGCACAGTCGCCCCCGTTAGTCGGGAGGCCATCATGAATACACAGGGTCCGATCGGGATCACGCCGTTTCAGGCGCGTGGGCGATTGAGCGGGTTCGTGGTTTCGGGGCGGTGGCCGGATACCACCAAGGAATGGGCGCAGGTGCTGGTGCTGGCCGTGCGGGTGGCGTCGATGCCGGGGCTGCTGATGACCACCACCGTGTTCGGGGTGCGCGAGGAGCTGCCCGACGATCCGGAACCCGGCACGGTGGGACTGGTGATAGCGGAAGGGCCGGTGCTCGGGGACGAGGCGATCGAACCCGGCCGGTTCGCCGCACACGTGCCGCCGGCGCTGCTGATGCTGCATCCGCCCTCGGAGACCCGGCCGTCGCTGCCCGAATGCGTGGGCGCGGCCTCGGGCTGTGTGCTGCTGCCCGGCGTGCCGCATCTCGGTTTGGAGCATCGCGCGGCGTGGGCCGAGGCCGAACTCGACGGCACGATCACCTCGCTGGTGAGCCGGGTCGGGATGGATCTGATCAGCGATCCCGACACCGCCGTGCTCGCGATGCTGCTGGCCGCCTGAATATTTCGCTCGCATCGGGTTGGCGAACGGCTGGCAACGGGCCTGCGTGCGACTGAAATCAGGGAAGCCGAACTATCACCGCAGCGTGCCCAAACTTATTGTGCCCATTGAGATTTGGGTTACCAAGAGTTGGCATACCGGGAGCAACCGGGCTACTGTGGACAACAGCGAAGGGGAGTAGCCCGCAATCGCACAGTCGACATACTGATCGTCCGCCGAAACTCGGTACGGTCCGGCTGTGTGAACCGGCCATCACCGGTGGGCGAGACCTTCGGCCACGAACCGATCCGTAGACCGGTGTGGCTGGAGGCGCACCCGTCTTTCAGCCGCAGGCCGGAGTATTTTCCTGGGAGCTGACTTCATGATCGCCACGATCCTGCTGAGCTTCGGCGTGCTCTTCCTCGCCGAACTCGGCGACAAATCGCAACTCATGGCGCTGACCTTCTCGCTGCGCTACCGCTGGTGGGTGGTGCTGGCAGGCATCAGCGTCGCCAGCGTGGCCGTGAACCTCATCGCCGCGGGCGTCGGCCATTTCCTCGGCACCGCGCTTCCCGCGAACGCCATCGCCGTCATCACCGCACTCACCCTGCTCGTGGTCGGCCTCTGGACGCTGCGCGACGCACTGACCAGCACTGACGACTCCGAAGAAGCTCCCGCGCCGCCGAGCGCTCGCAACGCCTTCCTGGTCGTCATCTCCGCCTTCACCCTCGCCGAACTCGGCGACCGCACCATGTTCGCCGCCGCCGCCCTCGCCTCCAACAACAACTGGCTGGCCGTCTGGATCGGCTCGGTCGCCGGCATGGTCGCCGCGGGTGGACTGGCGATCCTGGTCGGCAAGATCGCGGGCAAGCACCTGCCCGAGCGCGGCATTGCCATCGCCTCGGGCCTGCTGTTCCTGTTCTTCGCGGGCAAGACGGTGCTCGACGCGTTCGTGCCCGCGCTGGGTGGTTGGGGTTCGGTGGGGGTCGCCCTGATCGCACCCGCGCTGCTCGGGCTCGGTGTCGCCGTCTGGCGTTTGCGGGCGAAGTCCGCCGTGCGCGACGAGCTCGCCGACATCGAGGTGGACTCCGGACTCAGCCGGAAACGCTAGGCGAAGGCGTTGCCGTAGAGCGCGCCGGAGCGCACGGCCAGTGCGATCAGCTGATCCTTGATGCCGCGCAGACTGTCCGGGTCGTCGGCGGCGATCCGGCCGGTGACCATGGCGCCGATCGCGGCCGCCAGGGTCGCGCAGGCGAACCGCTGGTCCTCGGATTCGGCGCCGAGCATGGTGGCGACCACCTCGACGAAACGATGCTGCAAAGCCATCCGTGCCTCGATGGCCGACGAGCCGACCGCGTAGACCTCGACCAGGAACAAGCGGGCCGAGGCCGGGTCGTCGATCATGTGGTCGAAGTAGGCGGTGAGGATGCGGTCCATCCTGGTCCGCGCGTCGGTGTCGGCACAGTCGGCGATCACCGTCTGGAGTTTCTCGGCCAGCGCGCCCGACACCCGGTCGAAGGCCGCGTTGAAGCAGTCCTCTTTCGAGCGGAACAACTCGTAGAACGTTTCCCGTGAAACCCCGGCCCGCTTGAGCACGGCCGCGACCGGCGTGCCGACATAGCCGCCGACGGTCATCGCCTCGCCCATCGCGACGAGAATGCGCTCACGCTGAGAGGCGATGACTTCCTCACGCGACAGGTGGTGGCGTCCACGCGGAAGTTGTTGCCGCAGGGTCGAATCGCTCATGCTTGCCGTTCCATTCTGCGGGGTCGGGCCGGCTGTTCGGTGGTGAAGGGGGCGTCCTCGGTGCGGGCGATATCGATGGCGCGGGCCAGGCGGTCGCCCTGCACCCGCTGCACGACCAGTTGGGCCAGCGGCCGAAACGGCCGGACCAACGCTACCCACCAGGGTGAGACCACGGTTTTGCGTCGTCGCGCGATGGCTCGTTCCAGCGCGTCGACCGCGGGTCCGACCGGTGAGATCCCGGTCAGGCTGGTCTCCCCCAGCACGGTGTGCGCGGCGGCTGTGCCGAATCCGCGCACCGTCATGCCGGTGTCGATCCCGGCGAAGTAGCTGACCCCCACCTTCGCCCCGCTCGACCGCAGTTCCGCGCGCAGTGTGGCGCCGAGCGAGGCCACCGCCGCAGCGGAGGCGCTATAAGCCCCGCCGAGCGGCAACTGCACGGACGTGGAGATCGACGACATCATCAGCACATACCCGCCCGGATGCGAAAGATGCGCGCCCGCCGCCGACACCGTGTAGGCGACCCCGAGCACATTCACCGCGAGGGTCTCCTCGAGCACCGACGGATCCCCGCCGATCATCGCCATCTGCTTGGCGACCCCCGCATTGGCCACCAGCACATCGAGCCCACCGAGTTCGGCGATCAACGCCTCGACCACCCGCTCGACCTGCGCCCGATCGGCCACATCGCAATACCGCCACGGCACACCACCGCATTCCGCGGCCACTTCGGCCAGCAGTTCCGGTTCGAGCCCGAGCAGGGCGACATGGGCGCCGCGAGCGGCCAATCGACGAGCCAGCGCGGCACCGATCCCACGTGCGGCCCCGGTGATCAGGACCTTGCGTCCGGCCACGGAAGGACCGGCGAACGATCTCATGACGGCACGCTACCACCGGCAAACACCGGTGTTCACGACGATTTCCACACCGCCCGATATGGGTGTTCCAGACCACACCCCGCACACGCTAAGGTGCCCTTATTGGCAAGCGGCACAATAAGCCGCAACCCATAGAGTTCTAGGCGTACCCCCGCCCCGCGAACAACTGGGGTGCGACGAAGGAGCACGTTCTCGGCGCGCCTCCGCCTCTGGACTGACCGAAGGGTGCGACGAAGGAGTGCCCGTAGGGAGGGAAGAGGCGGAGTTAAGCGCCGAGAACAGCGGCACCAGCCGCAATTAACAGAGAGAGGACCATCAGTGGAGATTTCGGGTTCCGCCGCCATTGTCACCGGAGGCGCGTCCGGCCTCGGTGCCGCCACCGCCAAGCGGCTCGCCGACGCGGGCGCCACCGTCTTCGGCCTGGATGTCCCCCAGTCCATCGAGCGCGCGGGCGACAACGTCCCCGCCGGCGTCACCCTGATCGCGGCCGACGTGACCAGCGGTGACGAGGTCGCCGCCGCGATCGCCACGATCACCGAGGGCCCGGCGCCGCTGCGCATCGTGGTCAACTGTGCCGGTGTCGGCTGGGCGGGTCGCATCCTGTCCAAGAACGGCCCGCACGACCTGGAGCTGTTCCGCACCGTCATCACCGTGAACCTGCTCGGCACGTTCAACGTGATGCGCCTGGCCGCCGACGTGATCGCCAAGACCGAGCCGGTCGACGAGTACGGCCAGCGCGGCGTGGTCATCAACACCGCCTCGGTGGCGGCCTTCGAGGGCCAGGTCGGCCAGATCGCGTACTCCGCGTCCAAGGGCGGCGTCCACGGCATGACCGTTCCCGCCGCCCGCGACCTCGCCCAGTTCGGCATCCGCGTCAACACCATCGCCCCCGGCATCATCGACACCCCGATGCTCGCCGGCGTCACCCCCGAATACCGCGCGGGCCTCGAAGCCGGCGTCCCCTTCCCCTCCCGCCTCGGCCGTCCCGACGAATACGCCCAGCTGGTGGAATACATCGCCGCGCACGACTACCTCAACGGCGAAACCATCCGCATGGACGGCGCCCTGCGCATGGCCCCGCGCTAGTCACCCGGCACGCCGATCGACGGCGCCCTGTCCACCCGGGCAGGGCGCCGTCGCGTCTCAGGCTGCGGTCCCGATGCCGAAGAGGGCGGTGGTGCGTAAGGGGGTGTTCGGGCGGTAGGTGACGGTGAGATGGTCGACGGCCGCTTCGGTGCGGCGTTGCCATTCCTCCTCGCCCACTTCGTCTCTCACGACAGCGAGGTTGGCGCTGCTGCGGGTCAGCGATTCCCACAGGGCGGTGGCATCCGGGTACTGGACCTCGACGGTGTGCTGCTGGATCCGCACGTCGAGCAAGCCCGCCGCGCGCATCTCCGCGTCGAAGACTCTGGGGTTCTCTAGGCTGCGCGGATTCGGTTGTGGGAGTGCGGCTGTCGGATCGGCCGCGACGAGTGCGCCGAACAGTGCTCGCATGAGCGAGGATTCGGCCGCGGATGCCCAGGCTGCGACGACCGCGGTGCCGCCGGGGCGCAGGACGCGGTGCAGTTCGGCGAAGCCCTTGGGCCGGTCGGGAAAGAACATCAGGCCGAACAGGGAGAAGGCCGCGTCGAACGAGTTGTCGTCGTAGGGCAATGCCTGTCCGTCACCGACCCGCGCGGTGATCGCGGGGTGGTCGGCGGCGGCCGCGACCAGGTGGTCGATCATCGACGCAGAGAGATCGATGGCTTGCACTTCGGCCCCGAGCTCGGCGGCGGCGACGCTCAACAACCCGGTACCCGCCGCCACGTCGACGATCTTCGATTCCGAGCTGATGGTGACGTATTCGAGTGCGTGAGCGGCGAAGGGAGCGAGCACGGTCGCGCCGGTCGCGGCGTATCCCTCAGCGACGAGATCCCATGGGCGAACACCGGACGACAACTGTTCTGACATAACAACATTCATACCGCTTGTCGGCAGGTCGTCAATACGCGAAAGTCGCGGTGGTCGAGGGTGCGGGTGTCCTCACACCGGGCGGGTGAAGGTGACCAGGGAGCGGCCAGGGCCGTTGTAGTCGGGAATGGGACCGGTGACTGTGAAGCCGAGGCTGCGGTGGAAGTCGATCGAGGTGTAGTTGGCGGGGGATGTTATCGCGGTGACGGTGGTGCGGTTGTCGGAGCGGGCGATGGTGAAGAAGGCTTCGTAGAGGGTTCTGCCCAGGCCGGATTTGCGGGCGTCGGGGCGGACGGCGACGAAGTGGATGTAGGCCGTGTAGGGGTCGGAGGGTGAGCCGAAACCCACCAGGAAGCCGGAGATTCCGTCACCGTCGGAGGCTATGAGGCTGGTGCGATGGAAGTGGTCGAGGAACATCCTCGGGAGGTTGTGGACGGCGGCTCGCCCCCACCAGTTGTCGACTACGCCGATGATTTTGTCGTAATCGTCGGGTCTCGCCCGACGAATTTCGTGCCCCACCATCCCTCAATGGTGAACCCAGCGCGCTGCGCTAGCACCAGAATTGCAAGTGAACAAAACTGCCCGCCACCGAAACCGGCAGCGGGCAGTTCGCAAGACCTCCAGCTCAGACCGTTCGGGTCAGGCGCTCGGTAAGGAGCTGGGCGAAGCGGGCGGGGTCCTTGAGTTCGCCGCCCTCGGCGAGAACCGCTGTGCCGTAGAGGAGTTCGGCGGTTTCGGCGAGTTCGGGGACCTTGCCCTCGTCGGCGTCGGACTTGCGGGCGTCGTAAGCGTCGCGCAGGCCCGTCACCAGGGGGTGGGTCGGGTTGAGCTCGAGGATGCGCTTGGACTCCGGCAGGGCCTGGCCCGAGGCGCGGTACATACGCTCGAGCATGGGGGTGAAGTCGTAGACGTCACCGACCAGGCAGGCGGGTGAGGTGGTGAGGCGGTTGGTGAGGCGGACCTCCTTGGCCACATCGGTCAACGTGCCGCCGAGCCAGCCGAGCAGGTCGCCGAAGTCCTTGTCCTGCTGTTCGCGCAGGGCTTCGGTTTCCTTCTTCTCGTCCTCGGTTTCCAGGTCCACCTCGCCCTTGGCGATGGACTGGAATTTCTTGCCCTGGAATTCAGGAACCAAGCCGACCCACATCTCGTCGACGGGATCGGTGAGGATCAGCACCTCACGGCCCTTGGCGGTGAAGGCTTCCAGGTGCGGCGAGTTCTCCACCTGCGCACGGCTTTCGCCGGTCATGTAGTAGATCGAGTCCTGGCCGTCCTTGCACCGCTCCACGTACTGCGCGAGCGTGGTGAGCTCGGACTCCGAGGCGGTGGAGGTGAAAGACGAGACGGTGAGCAGGGTTTCGCGATTGTCGGTATCGGAGAGCAAGCCCTCCTTGAGGACTCGGCCGAACTGCGACCAGAACGTCTGGTACCTGGTCTGATCCTCGGCGCCCTGCATCTCCTTGATCGTCGAGAGCACCTTCTTCACCAGTCGCTTGCGGATCATCTGGATCTGGCGGTCCTGCTGGAGGATCTCGCGCGAGACATTGAGCGAGAGGTCCTGCGCGTCGACGACTCCCTTGACGAAGCGCAGGTACTCCGGCATCAGCTCTTCGCAGTTGTCCATGATGAACACCCGACGCACGTAGAGCTGCACACCGCGCTTGTGCTCACGGGTGAACAGGTCGAACGGCGCGATCGACGGGATGAACAGCAGCGCTTGGTATTCGAAGGTGCCTTCGGCCTTCATCGGGATGATCTCGAGCGGCTCGTCCCAGGCGTGCGAGACGTGGTGGTAGAACTCCTTGTACTCCTCCTCGCTCACCTCGCTGCGCGGCCGCGTCCACAACGCCTTCTGCGAGTTGAGGATCTGGTCCTCGACGACGGTCTTGTCGACCTTGTCCTCGCCCTCCCCCTCGGTCACCGTGCGCTCGACCTGCATGCGGATCGGCCAGGCGATGAAGTCGGAGTACTTGCGCACGATCTCGCGCAGCTTCCATTCCTGCGTGTAGTCGAAGAGGTGATCGTCTTCGTCGGCAGGCTTGAGCTCGAGGGTCACCGAGGTGCCCTGCGGTGCGTCGGCGACGGTGTCGATGGAGTAGGTGGAGCTGCCCGCGGCGGCTTCCCAGCGGGTGCCTTCGGTCTCGCCTGCCTTGCGGGTGGTGAGGACGACCCGGTCGGCGACCATGAAGGTGGAATAGAAGCCGATGCCGAACTGGCCGATCAGCTCCTCGGCGGCGGCATCGGACTTGGCCTCGGTCAGCTTGCGGCGCAGATCGGCGGTGCCGGACTTGGCGAGGGTGCCGATCAGGTCGATCACTTCGGCGCGCGACATACCGATGCCGTTGTCGCGGACGGTCAGGACGCGCTTCTCCTGGTCGACATCCAGCTCGATGTGCAGGTCGGCGGTGTCTGCGCCCAGGTCTTTGTCCTGGTAGGCCGCCAGTTTGAGCTTGTCGAGTGCGTCGGAAGCGTTCGAGATCAGCTCCCGGAGGAAAGTGTCTTTGTTGGAGTAGACCGAATGGATCATCAGCTCGAGGAGCTGGTGGGTTTCGGCCTGGAACTCGAGGGTTTCGACGTGCTGCTCAGTCACGCCCCCGATCGTATTACCGTCCGAAATCGGCCAGTGAGGGAACCTCGGCAACCGCCCGCTTCGACATCCAATCGCGCAGCACCTGGGTGGCGCGCACGTCGTCTTCGTTGTAGACGAACAAGCGGGTGCGCTGGGACATGTCGATGACGTCGTCGTACCCGACGGCGCGGCGGTACCAGCCCATCGACGCCTCGCCGCCTGCTTCCGGATCACGCCAGCCGAATCCGGCGACGGGCGCGATCTTCTTGAGTCCCTTGCCGTTCGGGCAGATGAACTGCTCGGTGACGGCCTGGAACATGTCGACCCATTCCTTCGAGTCGACGAACGCGCGCACCTCCTCGTGCGTCGGGACGCCGGGACGCCCGGCGAACCGGCGGGCCGATTCGTAGAGCCACTTGTCCTCGGCGGTACGCGAATAGCAATAGGCGGCAAAGGTTTTGCCCGCGTCGTGGGCTTCGGCGCGCCGCTGCATCAACCAGGTCCAGAACTCACCGAACGAGCGGCCCTCGTCCTCGGTGGGCAGCGGATCCCAGGTGACGAACGGGCGGTAGACGTCGTCGAGCAGGGTGCCCCACAGGTAGGCGCCGTCTTCCTGGTAACTCTCCAGGTCGACGTCGATCTCCACATCGGCGCGACGCACGCTCACCTGCTCGAACCGGCGCACCAGCGGAGCGCCGTCGATCCAGGCGCGCGCGGTGACGACGGTCTCGGCGAACGGGCCGTGCTGCCAATCGTCGGGGTCGTCGCCCTCCCAGGCAGCCAGTTCGTCGACCGTCTCGATCCCGTGCAGGCGCAGCACGTCGGCGCGCGAACCCGGTGCGACCAGGCTCACATCACGCATCTGCGCCAGCGTCGCCTCACAACTGGGTTGTCCCTCGGGACCTCGCACCCACCACGGGCACTGCCTGCACTCGGGCACCTTCGACGGTTGGGTCGGCAGTTCGCCGCGCACCACCGCGATGCGGTCGGCGTAGCGCAGGTCGTAGTCGGCGAGCACGCTCGTCAGGTCGTGCACCAGGATGCGGTCGGCGACCAGGCCGATCGCACCGCCGATCAGGGCGGGACTGGCCATGCCGTAGCGCTGCAACATGCGGTACAGGTGGGCGAGGCGCTGCTGGTCGCGCGGCTGCGGACGCAGTTTCACGTGCTTGTCGCGGCGGGGCTGCCAGCGGAACAGGTCCGAGGTCAGCGGGTGGAAATCGGCGGGGTCGGGCCTGCGCGGGTCGGTGACCTTGTGGTTGACCACGATGATGGGGATATAGCCGCCGCGGTCGTCGTCGCGCAGCAGGATCTCGACACCGCCGCGTCGACCGGTATCGGGCTCCTGGGGCAGCAGTCCGCCCCAGATGCGGGGGGCGCCCGCCTCGATGGCGGCCATCGTGGCAGCGGCCTTGGCCGCACCACGCAATTCCGGGTCGATCACCACCCAGTCGGCGGGGGCGGCCGCGACCAGTTCGTCGCGGATCCTGGTGCGATGAGCGGTGGCGGCGTCGCGGCGCTGCTGCACGCCCGGATCCTCACGAACCTCGGCGAGCACGCCCGGATTCTCGGCATCCAGGCGCAGGCGATGCCTGCATCCGATCAGTGAGCGCGCGTCCAGGAAGGCGATGCGGAAATCCGCAGCGGAAGCGGGGACCGGGCTACGCACCGGCCCGCCGTCGAAGTCGTCCTCGGCTGCACGCACGCAAGCAGTATGGGCCTTACCCCCGACACAATGCCCAATCGCTACCCTGAGCCCACTACGCTACGAAGAACGGCAGGCCGCTTGGAGGCGGTGCTGCCTCATGACTTGGCGAGCATGACGGAGGGCCTGATCCCATGGGGTTGTTCAGCAAGCGGAAGCGGCGGCCGAGCCGACGCGCTGAGGCGAAAGCACTCAAGCACAAAGCCGTGGTGGAGGCGAAGCTGGGCGCCAAGAACGAGCGCAAGGCGGCCAAGGCGGGCGAGCGCGTGAACCGCCGCACGGCCAAGGCACAGGCACGCACGGCCGACAAGGTCGCCAAGGCACAGATCGCGACCCTGCAGGCCGAGGAGAAAGCCGCCCAGAAGGCCGCCGCGAAAGCCGACCGCGAACTGTTCAGCGCGAGTCAGATCCGCAAGTACATCGGGGTGGCCAGGGTCCTCATCCCCGTGCTCGCCCCGCTGGCCTACCGCGGCGCCACGATGCTGCGCGGGCAGCTCGACGCGCGCAAGGCGCAGCAGCTCGGGATCGGCATGGACCAGCTGAGCGAGTTCAGCGGGCACGGTGCGCGCCTGCAGGCCCGCATCACCAACACCGAGGAAGCCCTCGACAAGATCGCCGCCGACAAGGCGGGCGATGCCGACACCGAGAAGTTCGTCGCAGCGGCCCGCTCGCGCATGGCCGACCTGAACGTGGCGGTGCGCACGGCCGAGCAGATGCCCGCCACGCGTCGCAAGGCCGTGCACGCGTCGATCTCGGCGGAGCTGGCCGTGCTCGAGAACGACGTGCTCGCCCGCCTCGGCGTTCGCTGATCCTCGAAGTGACCACGCCGCAGCTCACCTCCCGCTTGCGCGGTGGTGGCTGCGGCGTTCTCGTGGGTGGGCTCGCTGTGGCCGCGCACGGGATCGGCGGGGGTGGGGTGCCGCGGTCGGCGGAAATCGCACTGCTGCTGCTGGTTTCGCTGACGGCCGGGACAATCGCCCATGGTGTCACCGCCGAAGGTGCTCCACCTCGCCCCGCGGCGGTGCGCACGGCCGCCGCGTTGATCGGTGGTCAGTGGGCCGGGCACTTCGCCCTGTCGACCACGCTCGACCATCACGGCCTGCTGCATCTGCCGAGTCTGCCGATGATCGCGGCGCACCTGGTGGCCGCGCTTGTCTGTGCCGCACTGATTCTCGTCGCCGAGCGGCTGTATCTCGTCGCTTCGAGTGTGGTCCGGGTTGTGCTCAGCAGTCCTTCTGCTGTGGCCCATCGCTCTGTCCGCTGGTTCGCCGCTGTCACCATCGCGCACGGTGCTCGTCCGAGGGGTGCGCGATGTCCGCGCGCACCGCCGCTGTTCGCCTGATTCACCACGACATCAGAACCACTCGGACAGAAGGCATTCCATGCACAACTTCATCACCCGTAGCACCGGCACCGCCGCTCTCGCGGCGGGTCTGGTGCTCGCCGCCTGCGGTTCGGCGGCCGCACATGTGACCGTCGACGCGCCGGGCGCCGCCCAGGGCAAGTACACCGTCGCCACCTTCAAGGTGCCGACCGAATCCGATACCGCGTCCACCACCGCGCTTCGCGTCACCGTGCCGAACCTGAAAAGCGTTCGGACCGAGCCGATGCCGGGCTGGACGTCGAAGGTCGAACGCAATGACAAGGGCGAGACGGTCGCCGTCGTATGGTCCGCCGATCCCGGTAACCCCGGCGTCGGGCCCGGCCAGTTCCAGCGGTTCGTGCTCTCGCTCGGCCCGCTGCCGTCGCAGGACACCGTGAACTTCCCGGCCCAGCAGACCTACAGCGACGGCAAGGTCGTGGCCTGGGACCAGCCGAGCACCGGTGGCGCCGAGCCCGAACACCCCGCGCCGGCGATCACACTCACCGCGAAGGGCGGTGCCGAGGGCGGCGATCACCAGGTCGCTTCGGGCGAGACCGCCCAGTCGGAGACCGACACCGTGGCCCGCTGGATGGGCGGCGTCGGCCTGGCCCTCGGCCTGTTCGCGGCGGCCCTCGGCCTCGGCCTGGTGTTCCGCTCCCGGCGGTCGTCGTGACGCGCGCCGTTGCGATCGATCCACTCGCCGTCGGCGATTCATCGCGTCGGCCACGGCGGATGCTCGTCGCGCTGTTCGCCGTGCTCTTCGCCTGCGCGTTCGCGGCGGCAGGCACGGCGAGCGCGCATTCCGGCGCGGTGAGCAGCGTTCCCGAGAACGGCTCGACCATCGAGGCCGGACCTGCGCGGGCCAGCGTCACCTTCAACGAGGAACTGCAGCAGAACTTTCCGTCACTGACCGTGGTCGGTCCGGACGGCAGGCTGTGGTCCAAGGGCAAGGCACTGGTCGAAGGACGAAGTGTCAGTGTGGAAGTGGGTGAGCTGGGGCCGGTCGGTGAGTACACGATCGCGTTCCGGGTCACCTCGGCCGACGGTCATCCGGTGAGCGGGACAAGGACTTTCACGCTGAGCAAGGCGGGCACCGGCACGCCGGGCGCACGCCCCGGTGAGGACAAGGCCGACGAGGGCGGCGGCGACGGTGTGCCCGTGTGGGTGTTCATCGTCGGCGGCGTGGTGCTGTTCGGCGCGGGCCTCGCGGTGGCGCTGCTCAGCGGCCGATCCGGCCGCAAGAAGTAGTCGACGATGACGACCGGTCGCCGGGTACCCGGTGCCGCGCTGCGGCAGTGGCGTGTCCTGGTGCCGGTCGTCGCCGCCGCGCTGGCCGGGGTGGTACTGGCCTGGATACTGCGCCGGTCCGGCGGGTTCGCGTGGGTGGCGTTCGCGCGCGTGCTCGCCGACTGCGCTGGCGCGGTGGTGATCGGCCTCGCCGCGCTGCCCCGGCTCAACGACCGGCTGACGGTCACGTGGCGACCACTGGCCGCCCTCGCCGGTGTCTGGTTCGCCGCGGAGTTCATCGTGCTGTTGTGCGAGGCCGCCGAGATCGTCGGCGTCGCGGTGACCCAGCTGGGCGCGAGCGACTTCATCACCTTCCTCGGCCGGCTCAGCGGCGGCCAGATCGGCATCGCGATCCTGTTCTGCACCGGCGCGATCGCCTGCTACGCGGCACTGGCCTTCCGCCGGCCCGATACCGCGTCGGCCGATCTGGTGCTCGTGTTCGCGGCGGTCGCGCTGTCGCTGCGCCCGATCACCGGGCACATGTCCCAGCAGATGTTCGGTTCGGTACTGGCCGCGATCCACGCGCTGGCCGCCGCCTGCTGGCTCGGCCTGCTGCTGGCCATGGTCCTGGTCCTGCGCACCCGCGGCGAATGGGCCGCGACCCTGCCCCGCTACTCCGCGTTCGCCGCGCCCCTGGTGTGCGTCGTCGCGCTCACCGGCCTGGTCAACGGCGTGGTGCGACTCGGCGGCATCACCCCGCTGCTGACAAGCGGCTACGGACGAATCCTGCTGGCCAAGCTCACCATCCTGTGCGTCCTCGTGGCCATGGGCTGGTGGTGGCGTCGGACCTGGGTCCGCAAGGCCGCCGACCACCGCGTCACCGCCGAGACCTCCCTGCGCAACGCCGCGGCCGAAGTACTGGTGATGGCGGTGGCGTTCGGCCTGGCAGCGACGCTGGCGGTCACCGCGTAGTCACCTCGGTCACGTTCGGCCGCGAGTGCCATTCGACGCCGACAGGCACGATTAAGCTGACGCCATGACCGAAGTGAGGATTGTTGAGGACGGCGCTGCGCCCGCCGAGGCGGCGTTCGCCTTCATGAACGACTACCGCAATCTGCCGAAGTTCTGGTACGGCATCGAGTCCTTCACTCCTGTCACCGCGCAGACCGATGGCATCGGCGCGAAGTTCGACGGGAAGATGAAACTGGGCCCCGCGTCGCTGACCTCCCGCATCGAGGTCGTCGGCTGGGAAGAGGGCCGGTTGATCGCCACCCGCTCGATCAAGGGCTTCGAGATCGTCGCGACCTTCAAGTTCATCCCCAAGGGCGCGGACACGTGCACGGTCGACGCGGTCATCGACTTCTCCGTCGGTGGCGGCATCGCGGGCAAGATGCTCGGCAAGACGATCGAGCCGTTCGTGAAGATCGCGGTCAAACACACCACCGACGCCCTCATCCACGAGATCGAGAAGTCCTACCGCGAACAGCAGGCCTGACAGTCCAGCGCACCGCCTAGAACCTACGAATGGAGCGTCCAGGCGGGCCTGACACAATCTGATCATGACCGAATCAGCGAATGTTGTGGCCACCGCCGATCTGGCCGACGAGATCGGCCCCGAGATCCGTAGCTGCGATACGCAGTTCATCCAGTTCGGCGGCCGCGCCGAATTCGCGGGCCGGATCACCACGATCCGCTGCTTCCAGGACAACCTGCTGGTCAAGCAGACCCTGAGCGGGCCGGGCGAGGGCAAGGTGCTCGTCGTCGACGGCGGCGCGAGCGTGCACACCGCGCTGGTCGGCGACATCATCGCCGGGCGTGGCGTGGACAACGGCTGGGCCGGCGTGATCGTCAACGGCGCCGTGCGTGACTCCGCGATCCTGCGCACCCTCGACATCGGGGTGAAGGCCCTCGGCACCAACCCGCGCAAGAGCACCCAGACCGGCAGCGGCGAGCAGGACGTGCCCGTCGAATTCGGCGGCATCACCTTCGTGCCCGGCGAGATGCTCTACAGCGACTCCGACGGCGTTGTGGTTCGCGCCGAAGACTGAGGACGACGCGGGTGTTCGAGGGTTATCCCTCGGACACCCGTACCTTGTTGCCCGCGAGGACGACGACGTCGCCGATCTGCAACTGCCTGCCGCGGCGTAACTCCACTTCGTCGTTGACGCGCACCAAACCCTGCGCGATCACCGTCTTGGCCTCGGAACCCGAATCGATCAGGTTGGCCAGTTTCAGGAATTGCCCGAGGCGGATGACAACGTCATCGATCGGCACATCAACTGGTTCCGACATGCGCTAATACTTACCCGGTCGCCCGAAACCGGACACCACCGGCCCCGGCGTTGCGGGCCGTGACGAACACGCCGCAGTCACGCCCGTATGGATCCGGCGCGTTTGGACGCACACTGGATCGGTGACTCCCACACAGGCCGAGCAGCACCCCACCGTCGAGGACCGCACGCCGGTGCCCCATCGCGCGCACGGCCGGCTATCCGAGGTACCGCACATCGCCGGATTGATCCTCGGTGTGTTCGCGGTGCTGCTGTTCCTGTGGAGCCTCTCGCCCAGCCTGCGGATCCTCACGCAGGCGCCGCGCCACTATGTCGACAACTACTACTTCGACGCCCCCGACACCAGCCTCGTGTGGGCGCTGGTGGTCGGCTTGCTCGCCGGGGCGACCGCGGCCCGCAAACGGATCGCCTGGTGGCTGCTCGTCGCGTATCTGCTGCTGTACGCGGTGGCGAACATCCTGGAGTTCTTCGACGAAGACGATGTGGACGCGCTGGTCGCCTTCATCGTGCACGCGGTGGTCATCGGGATACTGCTGGCCGCGCGTAAGGAGTTCTACACCCGCGTTCGGCCCGGCGCGCTGTGGAAGGCGCTCGGCGTGCTGGTGTCGGGGCTCGCGCTCGGCTGTCTGCTCGGCTGGGGACTGGTCGAGCTGTTCCCCGGTTCGCTGCCCGCGGGTGTGCAACGTCCGCTGTGGGCGGTGTATCGGGTCACCGCGGCCGTGCTGGTGAACAACGAGCACTTCGACGGGCATCCGCGGGCCTGGGTGAACTTCCTGCTCGGCCTGTTCGGCGCGATCGCGCTGCTGGCCGCGGTGATCGTGCTGCTGCGCTCGCAACGCGCCGACAACGCGATGACCGGCCTGGACGAGTCGGCCATCCGCGGGCTGCTGGCGAGCAGCGATGTGGAGGACTCGCTCGGCTACTTCGCGACCCGCCGCGACAAGGCGGTGGTGTTCGCGCCGAACGGCAAGGCGGGGATCACCTATCGCGTCGAATTGGGTGTGTGCCTGGCAAGTGGCGATCCGATCGGCCCGAAGCAGGCGTGGCCGCAGGCGATTCAGGCGTGGTTGGAGCAGGCCGACCGGTTCGGCTGGCAGCCCGCGGTGATGGGCGCGAGCGAGGTCGGTGCCACCGCGTACCGCAAGGCGGGGCTGTCGGCGCTGCGGCTCGGCGACGAGGCGATCCTCGACACCCGCACGTTCTCGCTGGCGGGCCCGGAGATGAAGCAGGTTCGCCAGGCCGCGAACCGTTTGCGCAAGAACGGTTTCGGCGTGCGGGTGCGCAGGCACCGCGACATCCCGGCCGCCGAGTTCACCGAGATCGTCGCCCGCGCGGACGCCTGGCGCGACACCGAGACCGAGCGCGGCTTCTCGATGGCGCTCGGCCGCCTGGGCGATCCACTCGACGGTGACTGCCTGCTGGTCGAGGCCGTCGACCATGACGACCGCGTGCACGCCATGCTCTCGCTCGTCCCGTGGGGCCGCACCGGCGTCTCGCTCGAGCTGATGCGCCGCGACCCACAGAGCCCGAACGGCGTGATGGAGCTGATGATCTCGCAGCTCGCCCTGAACTCCGACCAGTACGGCATCACCAAGGTGTCGCTGAACTTCGCGGTGTTCCGTTCGGTGTTCGAGGAGGGCGGCCGGATCGGTGCCGGTCCGATCCTGCGGGCCTGGCGCGGCGTGCTGCTGTTCTTCTCGCGCTGGTGGCAGCTCGAGGCGCTGTACCGGTCGAATGTGAAGTATCACCCGCGCTGGGTGCCGCGGTTCTTCCTGTTCGAGGAACGCAGGCAGCTGCCGCGGGTGGCCACGGCGAGCGGGCTGGCCGAAGGTTTCCTGCCGCGCATCGGCAAGGCACCCGACGCGGGCGTGCACACCGGCACGAAGTCGGCTGTTCCCGCGACCGTCACCGGCCTGCACGCCGACGGCAGCCCACCGGAAGCACCCGAGAGCGACGACGCCGAGCAGGGTCCGCGCAGGCCGGAGCAGGTGCGGGTGCGCCTGGACAAACTCGACCGGCTCACCGCGGCCGGCATCGACCCCTATCCGGTTGCCTACCCGCCGACCCACGACATCACCGCGGCGCGGCGTTGCCCCAAGGGCACCACAGTGCGAATCGCGGGCAGGATCTTGCGGATTCGCGACTACGGCGGCGTGATCTTCGCCCTGGTGCGCGATTGGACCGGCGAGATCCAGCTGGTGATCGACCGCGAGCGGGTCGGCGCCGATCGCAGCAACGAGTTCACCGAATTCTTCGACCTCGGCGATCTCATCGAGGTGAGCGGGCAGATCGGCACCAGCCGCAACGGTGAGCTCTCGCTGCTCGCACAGGACTGGCGGATGAACGGCAAGTGCCTGCATCCGCTGCCCGACAAGTGGCGTGGCCTGGCCGATCAGGAAGCCAAGGTCCGGCAGCGCTATGTGGACATGGCGATCAACCCCGAGACCCGCGAGGTGATGGCCAAGCGCAGCGCGGTACTGCATTCGCTGCGCGATTCGCTGTTCGTCTGGGGTTTTCTCGAGGTGGAGACGCCGATCCTGCAACAGGTGCACGGCGGCGCCAACGCGCTACCGTTCCGTACCCACATCAACGCCTACGATCTCGACCTCTACCTGCGCATCGCCCCCGAGCTGTACCTCAAACGGCTGTGCGTCGGCGGCATGGAGAAGGTGTTCGAGATCGGCCGGACCTTCCGCAACGAAGGCGTCGACTTCAGCCACAATCCCGAGTTCACGATCCTGGAAGCCTATGAGGCGCACAGCGATTACCTGCAGATGATGCACCTGTGCCGCCGGTTGATCCAGCACGCGGCGATGGCCGCCAACGGGGCCGAGGTGGCGTTGCGCCCCAACGACGACGGCGGCTACGACACCGTCGATATCTCCGGCGAGTGGCGGGTCAAAACCGTGCACGGCGCGGTCTCCGAGGCGATCGGCTCCGAGGTGACCGCGCGCACCGAGCTGACCCGGCTGCGTGAGCTGTGCGACGAGGCGGGCGTGGCCTACCAGCACGGCTGGGACGCGGGCCAGGTGGTGCTGGAAATGTATGAGCACCTGGTGGAATCGCAGACCACCTACCCCACCTTCTACCTGGACTTCCCCACCTCGGTCTCCCCGCTCACCCGCTCGCACCGCAGCATCGCCGGGGTGACCGAGCGCTGGGATCTGGTGGCCTGGGGCGTCGAATTGGGCACTGCCTACAGCGAACTCACCGACCCGGTGGAACAGCGGCGCAGGCTCACCGAGCAGTCGATGCTGGCCGCGGGCGGCGACCCGGAGGCGATGGAACTCGACGAGGACTTCCTGACCGCACTCGAACACGCGATGCCGCCCACCGGCGGCCTCGGGATGGGGGTGGACCGGGTGGTCATGTTGATCACCGGACGCAGCATCCGCGAGACACTGCCGTTCCCATTGGTGAAACCACGGTGAGAACGGGTACAGATGTAAACGGATCGCGACACGTTCGCGATCAATATTTACTCCGCCTGGCGCGCGTGAGGCTTTCGGACCGAAAGCCACAGCGAGACCGCTAGTCTCGGAGTTCCGGCACCGGGAGGATGTCGGTCCACCAACACATCGGGATGGGATTACATGTATCTGGACTTGCTGACCACAGCCGCACTCGTCGATCCGCACATGCTCACCAGCAGCTTCGACACCCTGGCGAGTTCGGACGCAGTCAACACCGCGATGGAACTCGCGGCGAAGAAGAAAAAGAAGAACAGCAGCTTCCTGATCATCGGCGGCATCTGCTGCCTGGTCATCGTGGTGCTGATCGTCGGCGGCATCTACCTGCTCAAGAACAAGAAGAAGGACGACCAGCCGCCGCACAACGGTGGTCAGCCGCCGTTCAACGGCCCGCAGGGTGGTCAGCCGCCGTACGGCCAGCCGCCCTACGGCCAGTCCTGACCTGACCGAGGACTCGCGGCGATACCCTCCGACGAGGCATCCCGCGAGTCCGCGACCGGGCTGTCCCCGCTGTTGCGGATACGGCAGAGTGTGTGAGTGTGCAGCTGATACTGGTGCGTCATGCCCAACCCGAACGCGTAGTCGGTGACACCACCGCCGCGGACCCCGGCCTCACCGAGATCGGCAAGCTCCAAGCCGACCGCGTCCCCGCCGCGCTCGCCGCCCACGACATCAGCCGCATAGTCAGCAGCCCCCAGCGCCGCGCCCGCGACACCGCACACCCCACCGCGACCGCCCGCGAACTGCCCGTCGACATCATCGACGACCTGGCCGAGTACGACCGCGACCTCCCCGCCTACATCCCCATCGAGGACGCGAAAACCGAGTTCGCCGACGCCTACGCCCGCATCAAAGCCGGCCACCTCCCCGACCAGATCGACGGCCCGGCCTTCACCGCGCGGGTACTGGCCGCGGTCGAGAATCTCGTCGCCACCACAACACCCGCGGACACCGTCGTCGCCTTCGCCCACGGCGGTGTCATCAACGTCCTGCTGGCCGATATCCTCGCGCTCCCCCGCCCCCTCACCTTCCCCATCGACTACTGCTCGATCACCCGAATCCTGTATTCCCGCACCGGCACCCGCACGGCCGCCACCATCAACGAGAACGGCCACGTCTGGAACCTGCTGCCGAGGTCGCTCTCCCGGACCACACCCTGACAGCTGTTCGGCGAACACGAAAGAGCCCGGCACCGCCGAAGCGATACCGGGCTCTCGGGGAACTACTCAGGCCTGCTGAGCGATCCAGTTGTGCATCCAGGTGATGGCGGTCTGCCCGCCACCCACCGAGTAACTGCCGTACAGGGTGTGGGCCTGCGAGCGGTAGAACTGCTCGAGATCCTTGGCCCGCTTCTGGTTGGCCGCGTCGGTCAGCTGCGCCCCCAGGGTCGGGATACCACCGAGCGACATCAGGTCGTTCACGATCGCGCCTGCCTCGAGCTGGTAGCGCCACAGGTTGGCCGGGTTCGCATCCGAACTCTGGGCCAGGAACCCCGCGAACCGCGTCACGAAGTCGTCGGTGGCGGTCGCGCAGTACAGATCCTCGACCGCGCAGATGGTGCGCGTGCGGTCGCTCAGCCAACCGAACCCGCCCGGCCGAGCACCACCGGCACCGGCACCCGCGGCGTGCGGGCCGACCTGGATATCGGTCGGCGAACGACGCGGATCGGAGATGAGGCCGACGGCGGCGACCCGGTCCTGCGGGATCGGGCTGATGCCCGTGCCGATCTCGGCCGCCAGATCGCCTGCGGCGTCGGCACCCTGGCTGTAGCCGACGATGGCGGCCCTGGTGTTGCCGCAGGAGGCCAGCTTGGCGCTGATCAGTCCGCGGGCGGCGTCGACCGCCTGCTTCTTGGAGTTGCCGTAGACATCGCCTTCCCAGGGGAACGCGGTGGCGGCATAGGTGACGTAGTCGACGTCGGTGTTTCTCGGTAGTCCTCTGGTGACACCGGCGAGCATGCCGGGGCCGGGTTCCTTCTCGTGGCCGGTTTCCCAGGTGCCGGGAATGGCGACCACATAGAGACTCGGGCAGGCGGGCGCCGCGTTCGCGCTCGTGCTGCCGACAACAATTCCGGACATCATCGCCGCGGACGCTCCCAGAGCCGCGACAACCTTCTTCAACTGCATACCGCTCCAGTTCACCCTTGCTCGTCGATGTGAGAGCAACCCCGAATACTGACGTTGTGGCCCCAGACCTCGCCGCGAATCACAATAGGCGTCCGAGCCATCCCATGCCACACGACCTCTCGATCTTGTGACTGTTCGCACCGGGAAATGTGCAGGACTACATGCTGGAGTGACGCCGATGTCAGCGGCGCGTCACCGCCGACACACCCCCCGTTCGCGAAACTCACACCTCCAGGTCTTCTTCGATGCCCTTGAGCTTGTGCCGCGCCAGCGCCAGATTGGCGCGGCCGCGATCGAGGGCGAGGTAAAGGAACAGCCCTTTCGACTTGCGCCCCGTCATCGGGCGGATCAAGTGGTACTGCGTGCCGAGGGTGATGAGGATGTCCTCGATGTCCTCGTTGAGGCCGAGCTGCTCGATGGTACGCATCTTCGCCCGCACCACCTCGGTGTTGCCCGCCGCGGCGACCTGCAGGTCGAGCGCCTTGGTGCTGCTGAGCATTCCGAGCGCCATCCCGCTGCTGTAGTCGACGATCGCGGCGCCGACCGCGCCGTCGATCACCATCATGTCCTTCAGAGCCAGATCCATATTCGACATGTCGTGCCTTTCATTCGTCGATCTTCACCTGGTCGTTCCCAGGCGAGTGCGCCGCCGCCAGATGGCCGGCGATGGCGCGAGCTACCGGTCGCGACTCCAGATGGAGCCGACCGACGTTCACTTCGGGTCCGGCGAGCACGGTCAGCGAGGTGTAGCCGGCGGCGTAGATCACCACCTGCCCCTCGGTTCCGTGCACGACGACTTCGCTGAAACCGCCGCCGTGCGCGGTATTCGCCAGCCGGTACGACAACGACAACTGCGCGGCCGACAGCGCGGCCATACCCGCGGGTTCGAGATGAGAGGGCAGGTCGTGTTCGATGAGCAGTCCGTCGCTGGACGCCACCAGTGACCCCGTGAGCTGAGGTAGCCGCTCGCGCAACGACTTCAGTTCGCCGAGCACAGCCGGATAGTGTTCGGGCACTCTGGGTTCGGGTGCGGTCATCGGCACCTTGGTCAACCTTCCCCTCCATTCACCGAGCAGCTTCTTCCGCACGGTCACGCAAGCTCCTCCAACGCCGCCCTGAGCCGGATGAGTGTCTCGCGGTCGACCTGTTGCCAGCGTTCGGGTTCCGCTGTGTCTGCGTGGTTTCCGCGGTGTCGGGCGGTCGCGGTCGCTTCCTCGTCGATCGCGTGCCTGCCCTGTCGTGCACCCGGCTCCTGCTGGAGACGGGTCGGTCCCGCGCTGCCGGGAATGCGTTTGGGCAGCGTGGGCACGGATGTTGTCGACGGTGTCGAGGTTCGGTGGTCGGCCGGGTCCGGCGCGAGGGCGAGGTGGCGCCCGCGCTGTGGTTGTTCGGCCGGGACGGGCTCCGGTGCTTCGATCAGGCCCGCGTCGGTCAGGTCGCGAACGGCGACGAGGCAGCCGTAGGTGGTGCGGCCCAGATCGCGGGCGATTTCGGCGATGCTGCGGCGGGTATCGGCGGCGGCAAGGACTTCGGCCTGATTTCCGGTGAGTACCACCTGGTTTCGCTTGATGCGGCGGGCCGGTACCACCGCGACCTCGGTGACGAGGTCGGCCGTCCATGGGCCGTAGTCGTTGTCGGTGCGGCGTTCGCATTCGTGAACAAGTGCGCGCGGGGCGATGTGGCAGACCGGGGCCAGCCAATGTTCGGGTGTCGGGCGGAATTCCGGCTCGTCGGCCGACGCCAGCAAAAAGTAGGCAGCGTCGAACACCGACAGCAGCGCAAGGGTTTCCAGTCGCGGTTGATCCAGCAACTGGCCCGGGTCACCAGCGCCCGCGCGGCGCCAATCCTCGGCCGTTGCTACGCCCGCTTCGACCACCAGCCGGTCGAGTCCGATCGTGCGCCCGCAACCGACCGAGGCGATAGTGCCACGGACCAAATGGAATTCGCCGTCGCCTGCCCGTAATACGCCGGTCGAACCTTCTTCGCCGAGCCGATGCAATTCATCGGCGAGCGCGACACTCATCGATTCCCACCCATCAGTTCTTCCAGTGCCGACCTGAGCTGATAGCGCGCCATGCCGAGATTGCCGGTGCCGCCGTCGAATACGACATGCATGAACAACCTGCCGTCGAAGTCGCCGTCGACCAGGTGTAAGAGGTGAAACCCGCTGGTCCGGCACACCACGATCTCGGTGAGGTCGTCGTCGGCGCTCCCCAGAGCCGGGCACCCGAGCGCGGCCCGCACCACATCGGTGGTCCCCGCCGCGTCCTCGTGCTCGTCGACGCCCTGATGCTCCCCGGCACCGGCGACAGCCAACCCGCTCGCCCCGTCCACGAGTGTCACACTGCGCGCCCCGGGAATGTCCATGATGCGTTTCAGACACCCATCAAGAGAATTCACCGAGCCCCCGACCGTCATCGACTATTGATCGAAACGAGACGCTATACCCCTCCGCAAACCTTCGCATCTCGAACGCCGGAAAATTGCTGCCACACAATATGTTTGCTGATGTTTGCTGGAAAACCGCTCGGTATCAATACTTTTCAGTAACTTCGTCGCCCATTCGCTGCCTACCGCTATAACAGGTGATCACTCGCCTATTCCACCGGCCAGCGATCATCGCGCGAACATCGAAAACGGCTTCTTCGCAGACCTCGCCGAACTCGGCGCACACCGGTCCCCCGACCGATGTGCTCGAAAATGTGCGATCAGCCGGCAGCGCGGCGGTACCAGGTTTCCGCTTCGCGGTGGGCGCCTTGGGATTCCAGCAGGGCCGCGAGGTTGGCCATGGCCCTTGGGTGGCCGAGGTCGGCCGCGCGACGGAAGCAGCGGCGGGCCTCGGTGGTGGCGCCGCGCCTGCGCAGCAGGATGCCGAGGTTGTTGACGGCGTCGATGTCGCCGTGGTCGGCGGCCTCGCCGTACCAGGCTTCGGCGTCGTCGAGGCGGTGCTGGTCCTCGAACAGCCGGGCGAGGTTGTACATGGCGTCGACATGGCCCGCCATGGCGGCGTGGTGGTACCAGGTTTCGGCATCGCGGCGGTCGCCACACTGGTAGAGCATGGTGGCCAGGTTGAACATCGCGTTGCAGTTGCCCGCGGCCGCCGCACGGCGGTACCAGGATTCGGCCTCGTCGAGTTCGCCGAACTGATCGAGCAGCACGGCGAGGTTGTTCATCGACCGCGTATGTCCCGCGGCGGCGGCGCGCCGGAACCAGTGCTCGGCTGCCTCGAAATCGCTGTGGTCGTGGTAGAAGTGGGCGAGATTGTGCATGGCGGTACCGTCACCACGCTGTGCGGCGCGGCGCAGGTTCGCCAACGCTTCCGGCGGCAACGGCACAGCTCCCCCTCGGATCTCCCGTACACCTCGACATGGAAAGTCTATGTGCTGCACGGGAGATCAGCCACGTCGTTTGCCGACCTACCGAACCCCTTGCACGCCTTACCCGTTCATCCCCCTACGCATATTTCCCGCAAACCCGCAGGTATCCGGCAAAGCGCCCGGATTCGCCGGGGCATGCGTCCTGTGTGGGGGGAATGACAAAAAAGACGCCCGCGGGCTCGAAAGCCTGCGGGCGCCTTGTTCGTTCAGCGATCAGCGCTGGGCGACAGCTGTCGGGGGGATCGGCGCGGGAAGCGCGGTTTCGCCCTCGAGGTACTTGTCGACGGCCGACGCGGCGGCGCGACCTTCGGCGATGGCCCAGACGATCAGGGACTGACCACGGCCCATATCGCCGGCGACGAAGACGCCGGGGATGTTGGTGGCCCAGCTCTTGTCGCGCTGGACATTGCCGCGACCGTCGTAGCCGACACCGAGATCGGTGAGCAGGCCCGGCTTCTGCGGACCGACGAAGCCCATGGCCAGCAGGACCAGATCGGCTTCGAGGGTGAAGTCGGTGCCCTCGACCTTCTCGAAGCGACCGTTGGCCATCTTGACCTCATGGGCGTCGAGGCCGGTGACCTTGCCGTCCTTGCCGACGAAACGCTCGGTGTTCACCGAGAACAGGCGTTCGCCGCCCTCTTCGTGTGCCGAGGCGACCCGGTACATGAGCGGGTAGGTCGGCCACGGGGTCGAGCCCGCGCGCTCCTCGGGAGGACGCGGCATGATCTCGAACTGGTGCACCGACTCGGCGCCGTGGCGGTGCGAGGTGCCGAGGCAGTCGGCGCCGGTGTCGCCACCGCCGATGATGATGACCTTCTTGCCCTTGGCGTGGATCGGGGGCAGGCCGTCGGCGTCGGCGATGTCGTCACCGAGCTGCACCCGGTTGGACAGCGGCAGGAACTCCATCGCCTGGTGGATGCCGTCGAGCTCGCGCCCGGGGATCGGCAGGTCGCGGGCGATGGTGGCGCCACCGGCAAGCACGATCGCGTCGAAACGCTCACGCAGCTGCTCGGCGGTGATGTCGACACCGACATTGACGCCCGCCTTGAAGATGGTGCCTTCGGCTTCCATCTGGGCCAGACGACGGTCGATGACCGACTTCTCCATCTTGAATTCCGGGATGCCGTAGCGCATCAGGCCGCCGATGCGGTCGTCACGCTCGAACACGGTCACGGTGTGACCGGCGCGAGTGAGCTGCTGGGCGGCGGCGAGACCGGCCGGCCCCGAGCCGACGACGGCGATCTTCTTGCCGGTCAGGCGAGTGGGGTACACCGGGGTGACCCAGCCCTCGTCGAAGGCGTTCTCGATGAGCTCGACCTCGACCTGCTTGATCGTGACCGGCTCCTGGTTGATGCCGAGCACGCAGGACGCCTCACACGGAGCCGGGCACAGGCGGCCGGTGAACTCCGGGAAGTTGTTGGTGGCGTGCAGGCGGTCGATGCCTTCGCGCCAGGCACCCTTGTAGACCAGGTCGTTCCATTCGGGAATCAGGTTCCCGAGCGGACAGCCGTTGTGGCAGAAGGGGATACCGCAGTCCATGCAGCGGCTGGCCTGGGTCTTCAAGGTGTCCTGGGAGAACTTCTTCTCCTCGTAGACCTCTTTCCAGTCGAGCAGACGCAGCTCGACCGGACGACGGGCCGGGGTTTCCCTCGAGGTGTGCTTCAAAAATCCCTGTGGGTCAGCCACGTGCCGCCCCCGAAGAATCACTGTGCGGTGTCGACATCTTCTTTAGAACTCCTTGACTAACCACGAGCCGCCTCCATGATCGCGGTATCGACATCCTTGCCGGCCTTCTCGGCCTCGGAGATCGCGAGTAGAACCTTCTTGTATTCGCGGGGCATGACCTTCACGAAGTGGTTCACCTGCTGGGACCAGTCGCTCAGGATGCGTTCGGCCACAGCCGAACCCGTTTCGTCACGGTGGATGGCGATGATGTCGCGCAGCCAGGTGAAGTCGTCACCGGCGAGCTGCTCGATCGCGTCGACCTGATCCGGGCTGACCCGCCCGGCGAGCGTGCCCTCCGGGTCGTAGATGTAGGCGACGCCACCCGACATTCCGGCACCGAGGTTGCGCCCGGTGTTGCCGAGAATGACCACGCGGCCACCGGTCATGTACTCGAGCGCGTGGTCGCCCACACCCTCGACGACCGCGGTGGCACCGGAGTTACGCACCGCGAAGCGTTCGCCCGCGACACCGTTGATCAGGATGCGACCGCTGGTGGCGCCGAACATGATCACGTTGCCCGCGATGATGTTGTCCTCGGCGACAAAGGTTTCCGGTGCGTCGGCCGACGGGCGGACCACGATGTGGCCACCCGACAGACCCTTGCCGACGTAGTCGTTGGCGTCACCGAGGACCCGCAGCGTGATGCCCGCCGGGACGAACGCGCCGAAGCTGTTGCCCGCCGAACCGGTGAAGGTGATGTCGATGGTGTCGTCGGGCAGGCCCGCGCCACCGTAGAGCTTGGTCACCTCGTGGCCGAGCATGGTGCCGACCGTGCGGTTCACGTTGGTGATCTTGGTTTCGATCTTGACCGCCTGGCCACGCTCGAGCGCGGGGGCGCTCTGCGCGATCAGCTCGTTGTCGAGCGCCTTGTCCAGACCGTGGTCCTGGGTGGTGGTGCACCGGGTGTTCTGGTTCATGAACGCCGTCTCCGGCATGTCCAGAATCGGCGACAGGTCCAGCTTGGCGGCCTTGTAGTGCTGCTTGGCCTTGGCGGTGTCGAGCAGGTCGACCCGGCCGACGGCCTCGTCGAGAGTGCGGAAGCCCAGCTCGGCGAGCAGCTCACGCACTTCCTCGGCGATGAACATCATGAAGTTCTCGACGAATTCCGGCTTACCGGCGAAGCGCTCGCGCAGCACCGGGTTCTGGGTGGCGATGCCGACCGGACAGGTGTCGAGGTGACACACGCGCATCATGATGCAACCCGAGACCACCAGGGGCGCGGTCGCGAAACCGAACTCCTCGGCGCCGAGCAGGGCGGCGATCATCACGTCGCGGCCGGTCTTCATCTGACCGTCGACCTGGACGACGATGCGGTCACGCAGGCCGTTGAGCAGCAGGGTCTGCTGGGTCTCGGCCAGGCCGAGCTCCCAGGGTCCACCGGCGTGCTTGAGCGAGGTCAGCGGCGAAGCACCGGTGCCGCCGTCGTGGCCCGAGATGAGCACAACGTCGGCGTGTGCCTTGGACACACCGGTGGCGACGGTGCCGACGCCCGGCTCCGCGACAAGTTTCACGTGAATCCGAGCCTGCGGGTTCGCGTTCTTCAGATCGTGGATCAGCTGGGCCAGATCCTCGATCGAGTAGATGTCGTGGTGCGGCGGCGGGGAGATCAGGCCGACGCCCGGCGTGGAGTGCCGCACCTCGGCGACCCACGGGTACACCTTGTGCGCGGGCAGCTGGCCGCCCTCGCCCGGCTTGGCACCCTGGGCCATCTTGATCTGGATGTCGGTGGCGTTGGTCAGGTAGTGCGCGGTGACGCCGAAGCGACCCGAGGCGACCTGCTTGATCGCCGAACGACGCCAGTCGCCGTTCTCCTCGACCTCGAAGCGAGCGGGGCTCTCGCCGCCCTCACCGGAGTTCGAGCGGGCGCCGATCCGGTTCATCGCGATCGCGAGGGTCTCGTGCGCCTCGGCGGAGATGGAGCCGTAGCTCATCGCACCGGTCGAGAAACGCTTCACGATCTCGCTCGCGGACTCGACCTCGTCGATGGAGATCGAGGCGCGCTGGTTCGACTTGAACTTGAACAGGCCACGCAGCGCCGCCAAACGCTCGGACTGATCGTCGACCAGCTTGGTGTACTCCTTGAAGATCGAGTACTGACCGGTGCGGGTCGCGTGCTGGAGCTTGAACACCGTGTCCGGGTTGAACAGGTGGTACTCGCCCTCACGACGCCACTGGTACTCGCCACCGACCTCGAGCTCGCGGTGCGCGCGCTCGTTGCGGTTCTCCAGGAACGCGACGCGGTGGCGGATGGCCACCTCTTCGGCGATCTCGTCGAGACCGATGCCGCCAAGCGGGGAGCGCAGACCGGTGAAGTACTCGTCGACCAGGTCCTGCGCCAGGCCGATGACCTGGTACAGCTGGGCGCCGTTGTAGGAGGCGAGAGTGGAGATGCCCATCTTCGACATCACCTTGAGCACGCCGTTGCTACCCGCGGTGCAGTAGTTCGCGACAGCCTTGCGGAAGTCGGCGGCCAGATCGCCGGTGCTGCCCGGGATCTGCAGCGAACCGCGCTCGAGCATGTCCTCGATGGTCTCGAAGGCCATGTACGGGTTGATCGCGGCGGCGCCGAAACCGATCAGCAGGGCCATGTGGTGCACCTCGCGGGCGTCACCGGCCTCCACGACCAGGCCGACCATGGTGCGGGTGCGCTCACGGATGAGGTGGTGGTGCACCGACGAGGTGAGCAGCAGCGACGGGATCGGCGCGAGCTTCTCGTTCGACTCACGGTCGGACAGCACGATGGTGCGCGCGCCGCCGTCGATGGCGGCCGAGACCTGGGTGTTGATGGCCGTCAGGGCCTTGCGCAGACCCTCGCCGCCTTCGGCGACCGGGTACAGACCGCGCACGACCACCGAGCGCAGGCCCGGCTGGCTGCCGTCGTCGTTGATGTGGACGAGCTTGGCCAGCTCGTCGTTGTCCAGAATCGGCTGTTCGAGCGCGATCATCCGACAGGAGTCAGGGCCGGGGTGCAGCAGATCGGCCTCGGGGCCGAGGTTGCGCTTGAGGCTGGTGACGACCTTCTCGCGGATGGCGTCGAGCGGCGGGTTGGTGACCTGCGCGAACAGCTGCGAGAAGTAGTCGAACAGCAGACGCGACCGGTTCGACAGCACCGCGATCGGCGTATCGGTACCCATCGAGCCCAGTGCCTCGCCGCCGGTCTTGGCCATCGGCGTGATCAGCAGGTTCAGGTCCTCGGTGGTGTAGCCGAAGATCTGCTGACGGATCAGCACGCGGTCGTGCGACATGTGCACGTGCGGGCGGTCGGGCAGGTCGGCGAGGCGGCTGACGCCTTCGTCGAGCCACTGCTGGTACGGCTGCGCCGAGGCCAGTTCCGACTTGACCTCTTCGTCGGTGACGATGCGGCCCTTTTCGGTGTCGACCAGGAACATCTTGCCCGGCTGCAGGCGGATCTTCTGGACCACGGTGGCCGGATCGATGTCGAGCACGCCGACCTCGGAGGCCAGCACGACCAGACCGTCTTCGGTGACCCAGATACGACCCGGGCGCAGACCGTTGCGGTCGAGCACGGCACCGATCTTGGTGCCGTCGGAGAAGCACACCGCCGCCGGGCCGTCCCACGGCTCCATCAGCATCGAGTGGTACTCGTAGAACGCGCGCCGCTCGGGATCCATGTTTTCGTTGCGTTCCCACGCCTCGGGAATCATCATCATGATGGCGTGGTGCAGTTCGCGACCGCCCAGGTGCAGCAGTTCGAGCACCTCGTCGAAACGCGCGGTGTCGGAGGCGCCGGGGGTGCAGACGGGGAAGATCTTCTGCAGACGGTCCTTGCCCGCTTCGTCCTTGCCGAACACGTCGCTGCGCAGCAGCGCCTCACGGGCGCGCATCCAGTTCTCGTTACCGGTGACGGTGTTGATCTCACCGTTGTGGGCGACCCGGCGGAACGGGTGCGCCAGCGGCCACGAGGGGAAGGTGTTGGTGGAGAAGCGCGAGTGCACGATGCCGATGGCCGACTCGACGCGCTCGTCCTGCAGGTCCAGGTAGAACGCACGCAGCTGGGGCGTGGTGAACATGCCCTTGTAGATGAAGGTCTGGCCGGACAGGCTCGGGAAGTACACCGATTCCTTGCCGACGGTGCCCTCACCGGGGCCTGCCTGGCCGAGCTCGTGCTCGATCCGCTTGCGGATCACGTAGGCGCGACGCTCCAGGTCCATGCCCGAGAGCTGCTCGGCGGAGTTCTTCGGCGAGCCGATGAAGATCTGCCGGAAGGTCGGCATGGCGTCACGGGCCAGCGCGCCGAGCGAGGACTCGTCGATCGGCACCTCGCGCCAGCCGAGCACGGCCAGGCCCTCTTCGGTGACGATCTTCTCGACGCCGTAGGCGGCACGCGCGGCTTCGCGGCGGGCCTGCGGCAGGAAGGCGATACCGGAGGCGTAGGAGCCTTCCGGCGGCAACTCGAAGGGGGCTGCACTTTCGGCGATGATCGCGCGGAAGAACTTGTCCGGGAGCTGGATCAGGACGCCCGCGCCGTCGCCGGAGTTCGGCTCGGCACCCGCAGCACCGCGGTGCTCCAGGTTCAGGAGGGCCGTGATGGCCTTGTCGACGATGTCTCGACTGCGTCGTCCGTGCATGTCGGCGACGAACGCGACGCCGCAGGCGTCGTGTTCGAATGCCGGATCGTAGAGCCCGGTGGCTCCGGGTGACCTGTGGCCAGGAAGTTGCGTCATGCCTCTGCCTTCAAGAAAGTCGGCTGTCGATGTCGGCCACCCAGCAAGCTGAGCGTGGGCCCTTCGTCGTTTCGCCTCCGTCAAGACTGCGTCCGTACGATCCGAAACCAGCGACGGTGGTGGTTTGCGGCGTTGACGTAGTTGGGGTGCTCAGAGATAACGGGATGCTTACTTGTCCCTTACCTCTGCGCGGGGTTTCACCCGCTACTCTTGGCCCGGTTTCACCGGACCTCGAACAGGTGGTTGTGCCGAACCGGTTGCGTTCGGCGTAAGAGCAAACGATAAGTCAGACCGCAGACCCAACCAACTAAGGTTGTGCTAAGTAACCCGTCTAGCTGGGGTTTGTAACGGCTGCTTGCATCGTCGCGCGCGTCGTCCAGTGTAAAGCAGTCCGGGGACCGGATCGATCCCGGACAACCCACGCCTACCTGCGTCAACACCGTCGACGAGCAGACTCGGATCAGCCATCGGCCAGGGGCCGAAAGCTGAACTCACCTGCACCGCAGCAGATTTCCCTGCTGATGACCTGGTCAAACCTCCCACCTCCGCTAACCGGGGGTGGGGACTGTGAGATATTCCCGACACGGGCCCCCACGAGCACGCCAGTCAGCCGACCGTACGGTCTGTATTGCCATATGTGCGCCACAGCACATCGCTGGCTAACTTCTGGCAGTGTCGTTCGACACAAATCGGGCGCGGGCGACGGTACGGCCCGGCTCGCCGCGTACGACACGCCGAGGTCGGCCCGGAAATATCTCGGCCAGCGCGATGGGCGGACCCGTTCGACTGTGAGGCTGACCACAAGCAGCGCCTCGCCACTCGGTGTGTCGGTGTCCGGCCTGTCACGCTGACACAACGAATCCATGCCAGTTTCGCCATGCCGAGTGGAGCGCACGACCCGGGGAGAACTCATGACCGGCTTACTCACCTGGCTCGGCGGAGGCCTTGCCTCGCCCCGGCGCCGGGACTCCGAAACGGGCACCGACCTGGCTTTCAGCCATGAACAGGGCCGTTATCTCGTCACCGGTGCCGCGGTGTCGCTGTTCGCGGTGGTCGCCGGTCTCGTCGCGTTGTCCGCACTGCTCGCCGCCGACGTCGGCGTTGTCGGCGCGGTGCTGTGCGCGCTCGTCATCACCCTCGCGGCCGGGGCGCTCGGCCGGGCGCTGGCCACCACTCGTCCCGGTGCCGACGATGATCGGTTCGGCGTCGCGGCCCGGATCGGGGTCGGGGTGCTGGCGGGGGTGTTCGTCGCCGAACTCGCCGCCACGTTCCTGCTCGGCGGGACCATCGACCAGGAACTGGATGTGCGCGCCCAGGCCGGCGCCGAGAACGCGCCCGCCGTGGTCGCCGCCCGCACGTCCTTCGACCTGGCAGGCGCCGACCGTGGTGCGCTCGACCTGAGCATCGCCAAGGCGCAGGGCGATATCGACCGCGCGCTGGTGATCGCCCGGTGCGAGTACAACCCCACCCCCGAATGCCCGCGGACCAGGATCACCGGGGTACCGGGTCGCGGTCCGGAAACCCAGACCGCCAACGACATGCTCGACGACGCCCGCAAACAGCTCGCCACCGCCCAGGGTCGCATCGAAGGCCTCGACCAGCGGGTTCGTACCGAGTCCGCCACGCTCGCCGCCGCCAGGACCAGTGCGATCGCCGAGGGTGACCGTGGTCTGGGCGCCCGCTGGCTGGCCATGAACAGCTATACCGCCTCGCACGCGGGCGGCGCTGCGCTGCGTCTGCTCATTCTGCTCGCCGGGATCGTCGTGGCCCTGCTGCCGCTGCTGTTGCGCTGGTGGCGCGGGGAAACCTCGCTGGACCGCCGGGTCGACGCCGCGGAGGTGGCCGATCGGGCCCAGCGCGAAGCCGACGCCGCCATCGCGGTGAAACGCGCCGAGGTGCGCACCGAGACGGCCGCGTTGCGCGCCGAACACGAGCTCACCGCCGCGCAACTGGCCATCGAAGCCGATACCGTGATCGATCGAGAACGTCAGCGCACCAGGATCATCGCCGCGATCGGCGGTTTCGAGCTCGGGTTCACCGAGCCGCATCGAAAGGACGACTCCGTGTCTCTGGAGCCGAACGTGACATCGCAGCTGCCCGCCGGTTATGTCCAGCACGCGCTGCCCGCCGGTACCGCCGGGGCGCTCGTCCCCGCGCACCAGGTGCCCACGCAGCAGCCGCCCGCGCAGGCACCGACCAGCGGTGGCGGACTGGAACTGCCGATCATCGGGACGGTGCCGTTCACCGACACCGCCGCCCGCTGGATCCGGCCGCTGGTACCGGCGTTCGTCGCCAATGTCTTCGACTCGGCCACCCACCCGATGCGTACCGCGCGACAGGCGTTCGAAGAGGTCGAAGAGGTGACGTTCACCCTGCGACGCACGCGCAAGGTCACCGTCGACACGCAGGATTCCGCGGCGCAGCAGCAGCAGGTTCCCGCCGGATATCAGCTCGCCGGCCAGCCCGCGCAGGGATTCCTGCCGCCCGGCGCCTACCCGCAACAGCCGTACCAGCAGCAGCCCTACCAGCAGCAGCCCTACCAGCCCTACGCCCAGCAGATCGCCTCGAACGTGGTCGACGCACCGTCGAGCCGCTTCCACCCGGACCCGCGCCAGTACCCGTCGGCACCGAGCTACACCGCGCTGCCCGCCGGACAGGGCAACGGCCTGCCCGAGGCGGACAGCCACGGCGAACTCCCCGGCGGCAACGCCAACGAACTCCCCGGCAACCGTCGCCAGCTGCCCCCCGCCCGCTGAGAACTCCCACCAGGGACGATCACCTCAACGTGCTCTTCGTTCGCAGCGCGCTGTACGCCGCGAACAATAGGACCGCGACGATGCCGAGCACCGTCAGGTGAATACCGCTGACGAACGCCTGATTCGCCGAGGACAGGAACTCCTGCGCCACCGCGGCGGGCAGCTCACCAGCCACCTCGACCGCGCCACTGAGCGAACCCGATGCCGCGGCCACCGCGTCATCTGGCAGCAGGGACAGGTCGAGGCCACGCCGGAAGATCGCCATCACGGTGCTCCCGAGCAGGGCGACGCCGAGCGCGAGACCCGTCTCGTAGGCGGTCTCCGAGATCGCCGCGGCCGCACCGGCACGTTCCTCCGGCGCCGATCCGACGACCAGGTCGGCGGCCACGGTCATGGCCACACCCGCGCCGAGGCCGATGCCGACGAAACCGAGCACGAATGCCTCGGCACCGGTCACCGCGTCGACCGCGAGAAAGGCCGCCGAGCCCATCGCCGTGATGATCAGCGCACCGGCCAGCACCACCGTCGCGCGCCAGCGCCGCACGAGCCAGGCCGCCGCCAGCGAGCCGAGCACGCTCGCCGCGAGTCCGGGCAGCATCAACAGACCCGCCTGCAAGGGCGTGCGCCCGAGAACCAGCTGTAGATACTGCGAGCCGAAGAACAGCACGCCTGCCAGTGCGAACACCGCGAGCAGATTGGTGAACACCGCGACCCGGAACCTGGGCAACTCGAACAGCCGCAGGTCGAGCATCGGATCCGTCAGGCGACGCTGCCTGCGCACGAACAACACGGCCGAGACCACACCGACCAGGCCGGCCAGCAGCGCGCCCACCGCCGGACCGTGCGCGGCGGTTTCCTTCACCGCGTAGACCACCGGAACCAGCGCCAGCATGGACAGCAGCGCGCTGAGCGCGTCGAACCGGCCGGGGTTCGGGTCACGTGATTCGGGGATGAGCAGCGGGGCCAGTGCCAGCAGCACCAGCATCACCGGCAGGTTCACCAGGAAAACCGAGCCCCACCAGAAGTGTTCGAGCAGCCAGCCGCCGACCAGCGGACCGGCCGCGGCGCCACCACCGGCCATCGCGCTCCACACACCGATCGCCACGGTGCGCTGACGCGCGTCCTGGAACATCGATCGGATCAGCCCCAGCGTGGCGGGCATCAGCGTGGCACCGGCCACGCCCTGCGAGACGCGTGCCGCGATCAGCATTTCCGGCGAAACCGCCCAGGCGGCCAGCGCCGAGGCGATGCCGAAACCGACGGCGCCGATGAGCAGCAGCCTGCGCCTGCCGATCCGGTCGCCGAGATTGCCCATCACCACCAGCAGGCCGGCGAGCACGAACGAGTACACGTCGATGATCCAGAGCAGCTGCGGGGTGCTCGGGGCGAGGTCGGCGCTGATCGCGGGCACGGCCAGGTCGAGCACGGTCGCGTCGACGGCGAGCAGCAGCAGGGCAAGGGCGAGTACGCCCAGGCCCGCCCACTCACGCGGGGTGGCGCGCGGCGGGCTGAGTGCGGTGGGGGTGTTCATCGGTCTCTCGACTTTCGGGTTTGGTAAACCGTCCAGCCGGTACAGTAACAGAGAAACCGTCCAGACGGTACAGTGATTGCCGTGAGCCCCGGCACCCGCGATCGCATCCTCGACGCCCTGGAAACCCTGCTGCTCGAACGCGGCGCGGCCCAGATGACCCTCGACAACGTCGCCGCGGCGGCGGGCGTGTCCAAAGGCGGGCTGCTCTATCACTTCAAGAGCAAGGACGCCCTGCTCGTCGGGCTGGTTCACCGGCTGGGCGAGCGCGTGCGCACCCAGCTCGACGAAGCAAGGGCGAGCGGGACTTCGATCGCCGAGTGGTACCTGCAGACGCCCGACCCCACCGTGCCCGACGACGTCGTCGAGCTGGCCCTCTACCGCTCGCTACTGGCGACCATGCGCACCATCGACGCCTCGGCGAGCAGCGAACCCGACGAGGTGCAGCGCGCACTGGGCGCGGCGATGGCGGCCTGGTCGGACGACCTCGAGACGGAGGTACACGATCCCGTCCGCGCCGACACGATCCGCCTGGTCGGCGACGGGGTCTACCTGCGCGCCCTGCTCGGCCTGCCGCCGATCGAACCCGCGCGCTACCGCGCGGTCGTCGACCGGCTGCTGGAACACTGACGCCACATTTCAGTGGACGAGTGCACCGCCGAGCCATCGACGACACCCACCTGCTCGCCGGTCCGCGACGCTCGCCCGCGACACATTGAGTGGACGTTTGTACACCGAACATGCTGTGGACAACACCACGGCCCGCCGGCCGGTGCAGCGTCACAAAAACGGCTGCGACCAGTTGGTATAGCAACCTGACTCACAACGTGACCTGAGCGACTCTGTGGCCGATTCGGCTCTATCGGTTTACAGTTCGGATGTGATCAACCGCGAGGGACCTGCGGGCGCGGCAAGATCAGCGCCGTGGGGCTCACCGCTGCTCGGGCCGGTCGACGAGAAATCGACGATCCGCCGCGTTCGGGTGCAGTTGCTGCTCACCATTCCGCTGCTCATCGCGAACCTGATCGGCATCACGATGGTGGTGGTGCTGGCCGGCTTCGTCCTGCCGGGACCGACCGTGTTCACCCGCGAATTGCTGCTGGTCAACAGCGTATTCACGCCACTGTGCGCCGCACTCGCGCTGGCGGGCGGCGGCGTGTGGGGCACGGTGGCGGGCCTGCGGTCCATGGGCTGGGCCACCGACCCCGAGCACGTGCCGAACCCGGCTGAACAGCGGGTCACCGTGTCGGCGCCACGCTGGATGGTGCTGCAGCAGGCCGTGCTGTGGACGTTGACGTTGACCGTGCTCACCATCGTCTACGGCGTGCTCGAGCCCGCGCTGATCCCCAAGGTCATCCTCGCCATCGGCGCCGCGGCGATCGTCGTGTGCGCCAACAGCTATCTGATCATCGAATTCGCGCTGCGCCCGGTGACCGCGCGCGTGCTGGCCGCCGACCCGCAACGCCGCCGCGGCATCGGGGTGTTCGGCCGGACGATGCTGTCGTGGCTGGTCGGCGTCGGGGTGCCGGTGGCACTGACCATGACGGTCGCGATCTGGGCGCTGGCCGACCCCGCGGTGAGCAAGGCCAGACTCGCGGTGTGCGTGCTCAGCCTCGGCGGCTCCGCGCTGGTGTTCGGGTTGATCCTGATGGCCCAGGTCGTCGCCGCGACGGTGGCCCCGATCAAGGGTGTCCGCCAAGCACTGCGCCGCGTCGAGAACGGTGACCTCGACGCCGAGATCACCCTCTACGACGGCACCGAGCTGGGCGAACTGCAAAGCGGTTTCAACCGGATGGTGCACGGGCTGCGCGAGCGGGCGATGATCGAGGACCTGTTCGGCAAGCACGTCGGCCACGATGTCGCGATGGCGGCGATCGCCTCCCAGCCGGTGCTCGGCGGGACCGAAACCGAGGCCGCTGCCCTGTTCATCGACATCATCGGCTCGACCACGATGGCGGCCACCCTGCCCGCGCCCGAGATCGTCGGCATCCTCAACCGGTTCTTCGACATCGTCGTCGACGAGGTGGAGCGCCACGGTGGGCTGCTCAACAAGTTCGAGGGCGACGCGGCGCTGGCCGTGTTCGGCACCCCGGCTCCCCTCGACGACCTGGCGGGTTCGGCGCTGTCGTGCGGCCGGGCGATCCAGCGTCGACTGCGCGATGCCTCCGATCTCGACGCGGGTATCGGTGTGGCGGCGGGGCGAGTGGTCGCGGGCAATGTGGGCACGCACAATCGGTACGAATTCACGGTGATCGGCGATGCGGTGAACGAGGCCGCCCGGCTGTGTGAGCTGTCCAAGCAGCACGAGGAACGTTTGCTCACCTCGGCGACGACGGTTGCCGCGGCTGCCGACTCCGAATCCGCGCACTGGATTCTGGGCGAGAAGGTCACGCTGCGTGGGCGTTTGCAGCCGACGCATGTGGCGCTGCCGAGGCTGTCCGAGCCGGCTGACGAAGGTGCGTCAGCTGGGCGCGGGTCCGCCGAGATTCGGTAGGGACGCGTCAGGCTTACCAGGTCCGGGGTGGTTTACCTTGCTGCTCAGGTAAAACCGGGCCCGGGGCGGTGTGCCTTGCTGTGTTTGTTGGAGCGCTGACGCGCTCGAGTCGGGGCCCTTCGGGCCCCCGATCTTCCCTCCCTGCGGGTACTCCTTCGTCGCACCCTCCGGTCAGTCCAGATCGGGGCGGGCCCCTCCGGGTAGAGACATACCGGGCGGGGCGGGCGGGATTGACTAGACTCGGCCCGTGCGTCCCGCCGTCGAAACGGTTGGCGCCGTCGGGGCGGGAGTCGATCCGGCGCCGGTGCCTGCGCCGGTGCCGCCGATGCCGCCTACGGTGCCGATCCGCCCCTTGCGTTTCCGCGAATTGCTCGATGAGCCGTTCGCCCTGATCCAGGCCCATCTCCGGGCCTTCGCGGTGCTCGGCGGCAGTGCGCTGGTGCTCGCGGTGCTCGTCGTACTCGGGCTCACCGGGCTGGTTTCCCACCTCACCGACGGCTCCGACGCGGGCACGGCGTGGGCGGCGATCCTGGCGACCGCGGCAGCGGTGTGGCTGGTGCGCCTGGTCCTGCGCGGTGCGACCGTCGCCATCGCGCTCGCCGATTTCCACGGGGTGCGGTACGGCGTGCTCGACGGATTGCGGGCCGCGGCCCGGCGCGCGATGCCGCTGGTGCTGGCACAGATCATGTTCACGCTCACCGGCATCGGGGTGCTGCTGCTGGGCAGCGTTCTGGTGATCACCTATCCGCTCGCGCTGATCTGGCTCTCGCATGTGCGGTCGCGCCGGTTCGTCGCCGAACCTGTGATCTTCGCCGAACACGCGGGTTTCGGTGTGGGCGTTGCCCGTTCGAAGGAACTCATGCACGGTGCCGTCTGGTCGACCGGGGGTCTGTGGCTCACCCAGCGGTGTATCTTCGCCGTACTCGCGGTGCCCGCGTTCGGTATTCCGTTCTTCCTTTCCGACTTCTCCGGCACCCACCGCTGGGCCGTCATCACACTGCTCGTCGGCGGATTTCTGCTGGTGGTGACGGTGAGCGAGATCGTCGAGGCGACCAGCCGCGTGCTCTGCTACATCAGCAGGCGATGCGTCCGGGAAGGTATGGACATTCGAATCCCCGGTGATCGCCGGTGACCGACTCCCCCGATGGCGTCCCACCCCGGCCTCGCCTCGGTGCCGCCGCCGAGCACCGCGCCGCCGCCGAGAACGCCGCCGGCCGGCGCGATTACGACCGCGCGCTGCGCGAACGCTTCCGCGCCGTCCTGCGCGGACTCGAACAGGACGGCAGCTTGCCGGTGCGCCGCTCGCGCACGGCGCAGGAGACCGCCGACGACGCGACCACCGCACTCCCGCTGGAGCAATCCACCGAATTGCATCCGGCGGCACGGAGTTTCGACGAAGTCGTCTACGGCGGACGCGCGGCCACCGAGGACGAGTACCGCCGCCTCGAATACGCCGACCGGTACTCCCAATCAGCACCGCCGCCCGTACCCGACCCGCTCGAGATCGAGGTCGTCGAACGCGAACCCAAGCAGCGCAGGAAACTTCCGCCGCTGCCCGGGATCTTGCGCAGCCCCCGCTTCTGGGCGACGCTCGCCGCCTGCCTCGCCATCGCGCTGCTGCTCTACGCCACCATGCAGTCCTGCGGCGCCCCCGATGCGCCCGATACCCCCGACCTACCCGACCCGCCGGATCCACCCGACCGCCCGCGCGACGACAGCGACCTCGATTTCGGCAGCGGCAAGGACTCGATCTTCACCCGCCTACCCGGCTGGCTGGCGTTCGGCGGCCTGCAATTCCTGCTCGCCTTCGCCGCGCTGATCTGGTGGCGCGCGCGCAGGCGTGGCGCACTGGTCGGCGAGCCGCGCCCGGTCGAGGTCGCCGCGAACGAGCTGCTCGCGGGGCAGGCGGGGCTGTACCGCCGCTCCGGCGACGTGGCACACGTGGCGCACATCTTGCGCGCCGCGACGCTGCGCCGGATCAAGCCGCGGCTGGGCGGCGAGCTCACCAACGATCAACTCGTCGACGCCGTGTCGAGCCGCCTCGGCGTCCCCGCGCAGCAGATCGGCACGGTCCTGTTCGGTGACGTGCCGGACGAGACAACCCTCAATTACATTGCCGCACACCTCGAATGGATCGAGACGGAGCTCGGATGACAAATATCTCCAAGGACGCTGTTCTGCTCGAGACGCCGAGCGCACAGGAAGCCGCGGCCGCACTGGCCGCGCTGCGCACCGAGATCGGCAAGGCGGTGGTCGGCAACGACCAGGCCGTGCTGTATTTGGTGCTGGCACTGCTGTGCCGCGGCCACGTACTACTGGAAGGTGTTCCGGGCGTGGCGAAGACGCTGCTGGTGCGCGCGCTGGCCACCTCACTGGCACTCGAGCACGCGCGCGTGCAGTTCACTCCCGACCTGATGCCGGGCGATGTCACCGGATCCCAGATCTACGACCCGCATTCGGCCGAGTTCACCTTCCGCAAGGGCCCGGTCTTCACCAATCTGCTACTGGCCGACGAAATCAACCGCACCCCACCGAAAACCCAGTCCTCGCTGCTGGAATCGATGGAGGAGCGCCAGGTTTCGGTGGACGGTCAGCCGCGTCCGCTGCCCGATCCGTTCGTGGTGGTGGCCACCCAGAACCCGATCGAGCAGGAGGGCACCTATCCGCTGCCCGAGGCGCAGCTCGACCGGTTCCTGTTCAAGGTCGACATCCGGCTGCCCGAGCGCGACGACGAGTTCCGCATCCTGCAACGGCATGCGAGCGGCTTCGATCCGCGCGATCTCGGTGCCGCCGGACTGCGGCCGGTCGCCGGGCCCGAGCACATCGCGGCCGCGCGCGCCGCGGTGGGCGCGGTGGCGGTGAGCCCGGAGGTGCTGGCCTACATCGTCGATCTGTGCCGTGCCACCCGCTCCTCCCCCGCCGTCGCGCACGGCGCGTCCACCCGCGGTGCGACCGCGCTGCTGGCCGCCGCCCGCGCCTTCGCTTGGCTCAACGGCCGCACCTACGTGACGCCCGATGACGTGAAAACGGTGGCGATGGCGGTACTGCGGCATCGACTGCAGTTGCGTCCGGAGGCCGAGCTGGACGGGGTGAGCACCGAGGGTGTGCTCTCGTCGCTGCTGGTCTCGGTGCCGGTTCCGGTCTAGCGACGTGGTGGTCACAGGCCGATTCGCGCTGCTCGCCACGATCGCGGCGGCGGTGGTGATGTTCGTGGTGCCGACCGGGGTCGGGGTGCTCGGCGCGTGTGCGGTACTGGTGGCGCTGCTGCTCACCGATACCGCGTTGGCCGCGCGAGCGGATTCGCTTTCGCTGACCCGCGATCCGTTGACCGTGGTGCGGCTCGGTCGCGGCACCGAGGTGGAGCTGGTGGTCACCAATACCGGCACGACCACCGTACACGGCATGCTGTGGGACGCCTGGCCCGACAGCGCGCGTGCCGAAATCCGCGAAGAGCACCTGGATCTCGCCCCATACACCCGAATCCGTTTGCGCACCAACCTGACTCCCACCTATCGCGGTGATCGGGTCGCGGGCCCGGTGACGGTCCGGCTGCTCGGACCCCTGGGTCTGGCGGGACGGCAGAGCCGGGTCGATGTGCCTGCCAGGGTGCGCGCGCTGCCCGCGTTCCGCAGTGAGCGACTGCTGCGTTCGAAGGTGAAGCGGCTGCACCATCTCGAGGGCCGCAATGTCGCCAATACGCGCGGGCAGGGCACCGAGTTCGATTCGTTCCGCGAGTACGTGGCGGGCGATGACGTGCGCAGTATCGACTGGCGGGCCACCGCGCGCGCCAATGACGTGCTGGTGCGTACCTGGCGGCCCGAACGCAACCGGCACATGCTGATGGTCCTCGATACCGGGCGGGCCAGTGCGGGCCGGGTCGGCGAGGGGACCCGGCTCGACAGTGCGATCGAAGCGGCGCTGCTGCTCGGCGGGCTGGCCGCGGCCGCGGGCGATACGGTCGATCTGCTGGCCTACGACCGCAGAGTGCGCGCGGAAGTGAGTGGTGCGGGCGGCAATCAGCTGCCGCTGAAACTTATGCACACCCTTGCGGGGGTTACTCCACAGCTGGTGGACACCGACACCGACGGGCTGGTCCGCACCGTGATCTCGCGGGTTCGCAGGCGGGCGTTGATCGTGTGGTTCACCAGTCTCGACGGGCCGACCGTCACCGAGCACCTGTTGCCCGCGCTACCCACGCTCACGCGCCGCCACCGGGTGCTGATCGTCTCCGTCACCGATCCCGACATCGCCGCGGCGGCGGGTGATCGCTCGGCGGTCTACACCGCGGCCGCCGCCGAAACCGTGCTGGCCGAACGCGCTCTCGTGCAGGAATCACTGCGGCGGCGTGGGGTGGCCGTGGTGGCCGCGGCCCCCGATCACCTGCCCGAGGCGCTGGCCGACGAATACCTCGAACTCAAGCAGTCCGGCTCGCTGTGATCTGTGGGCATCGCGAATTGTGCACAACCGCACGTGGTTGTGGATAACCGCAGTTTCCACCAGTACTCACAGGTCATCCACCGACTCGCCAACAGATTCATCCACAGGCTGGGTTGTGCACAGGTGGGTTCGCGCACAGCCGGATTCGTGCACAGGCTGATTCATCCACAGCCTGTGCATCTACCTCAGCGAAAACTGCTGTCGCCGAGCGAGAATCGCGCCGAGCACGTGATACGGCGGGTAGCCGACAGGCACCGGGCAGCGCAGCGCCGCACACATGGCCTCGACGAGCTGAGTGCCCAGATAGTGCTGTGTGGGCGGCGTGAGCATCGGCAGCCTGGTCAGATACCGGCGGGCGGCCCCGGCCAGTTCGTCGGAGATCCCGCTCGGATCCAGCTGCGCCGACCAGCCTGTCAACCACGGCGGCGCGACGGCCAGCGACGGCATCGGCATGGTCTGGCGGGTGTGCACAACTACCGTTCCGGCGAGCACGTCGCCCACCCGCTTGCCATCGCGCGAACACAGCGACGTGACAACGGCCACCGCGCCGAACGCACCGAGCATCCAGAAATCCACAATCGCGCCCGCGAGGCCGCGGGTGAGCGCGTGCCGGAAGTCGATCGGCCCGGCGTCGGCCCGCACAACGCGCAAGCCGAACGCCAGCTTGCCCAGTGACCGCCCGCGCGAGACGGTTTCGCTGCACACCGGGTAGGCGATCAGCACGGTCACCACCGTGACGACCGCGGTCACCGAGAACCAGGCGGAATCGGCGTCGGTGGCCAGCAGCACGAGCATCAAGATGTACTGCAGCGTCGCGGCGAGGGCGAGCTGGAGCATCAGGTCGAGCAGAAAAGCGCCCGCACGGCTGGGGATGCGCGCGATCGGTAGTTCGAGCGCTACCGCTTCGCCGGTGGTGAATTCAGCCATGTGGCTAGCATTCCCGATATGGACACCGATGCCTACAGCTGGGCGAATCAACGGTCGTGGTATCGGCTGGATCAGCTGGTTCGCCAGCGCAAGCTGTCCGGTGCGGAGGCCGATGAGCTGGTCCGGTTGTATCGGTCCACCTCGCAGCAGCTGGCGAGATTGCAGGCGCACCATCCGGATCCGGAACTCGTCGACCGGCTCAGCGCGCTGCTGGCGCGCGCACGCGGGCGGGTGCTCGCGGCGCGGTCGCAGCCGTGGCGTGAAGTCGGCCGGTTCTTCACCCGGCACTTTCCCGCGGCTGTGTACAGAGCCTGGCCGTGGTGGCTGGGGACAACCGCGGTCTTTCTCGCTGTCGCGGGCGTGATCGGCGTGCTTGTGGATCGTTCGGCCGCGGCCCGCGATGCGCTGGGGATACCAGAGGGCGACCTGTCAGATGTCACCGGACCTGGGGGTTCGTTCGAGTCGTACTACTCCGAGCACCCCAACGAGGCCTTCGCCGCGAAGGTGTGGACACACAATTCGCTGGTGTCGGCGATCGCGTTGTTCACCGGTGTGCTGATCCTCCCGGCTGTGTACGCATTGTTCATGAACGCGCTGAATCTGGGGATAACCGGTGGATTGATGGCCGAGGCGGGGCGGCTGGATTCGTTCTTCGGCTTCATCCTGCCGCACGGCACCCTGGAGCTCACCGCGCTGTTCGTGGCCGGCGGGGTGGGGTTGAAGCTCGGGTGGACGCTGGTCGACCCGGGACGGCGCAGCAGGGCGGCCGCGATGGCCAGGCAGGGCCGTGCGACCGCGACGGTGGCGCTCGGGCTGGTGTGCGTGCTGCTGGTGTGTGGGCTGCTGGAGGGTTTCGTGACGCCGAGCCCGCTGCCCGCACCCGTGCGCATCGCGCTGGGGTTCACCGCCGAGGCGCTGTTCCTGTACTACGTCTTCGGAATCGGCAGGCGGGTGGCCGAGGAGCAGGATGCCGAGGCGGCGGGGCCGGTTGTCTCGGCGGATCCGGCCGATCGGTGGCTGATGGCGCCGGCGAAGGTTCTCGACCGGGCGTGAGCTCGCATCTGCACGTACATCTGTGAGGCCGACAACTCCGAGCACACCGCGCCGGGACAGCACCGGACAATCGGCAGCTACGGAAGGTTAAGAGACGGTGACGAACTCCCCCATTTGAGTTCCGCTGGCCGCAGCGAGTCGGGCTCGAACTGCGGCCAGCGTTACCGTCAACTGTACACAATCGTTATGCCCATGCAACCCCCAACGCGCAGGTCCGGGGTAGGAATTGCGAACCTGCAAAGGCCTGTGGACGCACTGTTTTTCACACCCGCAGCAAACTTCCGGCGCCCCCTTCATCGAGCAGTCGGCGGCACCGAGAATTCACCCCGGGCAAATCTTCGATTACGAGTCACGCATCCTCGATGGCACCCGCGCGCGAATTTCGGGCAAGGTTGCCCCCGATCACACTGAGCCCTCCGCATAGCTGTCACCTGGGGTTTCGGCAACGGAATTACGGTTGCCGACTACTTGAAACGGGAAAAGAGACTTCAAGTTTGTTAACTAGTCTGCAAACAAGACACACGCTCAGCAATCGCAGTGAAACACCGAATTCATCGGCTCTAACTGGACGGACGACTGGTTGCGAACGGTCCGCCGAACAGTCAGAAATCGGCAGAAGAACATCCGGAATACAAGCTTGCACCGGCAGTGTGACCTTCGCCTCACCTGCGGGGATCAGGAGTATCCGACCGTCTGTGCGGGCAAGTGAAACCCGGCGAACAGCCAGAGGGCGCGTCGATATCGCCAACGCTGCGATAAGTCGTCAGGCAGCTGAAACAGGTGCGAGGTCGGGTTTGCGCGGGCGAGGCGGCCTCAGCCGATTCGGACGACCCCCGAGATGGTTCCCTGCCACAGCGCGCCGCCACGGGTGATGAGCGCGGCCATCTGCAGCGGGTCCTCGGCGACCGTGCCCGGCAGCGGAGTCGAGGCGCGTACGGCACCCGTCGCCGGGTCGATAACGACATAGTCGAATCCGTCGAGGGGGGTTGTCACATCGGGTCCGACACGGCGCAGAGTGTGGATGCCACCGTCGGCGAGAGACAACCGCGGGACGGCCGCGCTGCGTACCTGGCTGTCCCACACCGGGACACATCCCTCGGCAGTGAGGTCGACCCGGCTCAGACCGCCGCGAAACGGCGCGCTCGCGGGCACAGCCGGGCCCGCGCCCTCGGGAACGGTGGGATACGGATAGCCGTAGGTACTCGCGACGAAGACCGACGAACCGACCGCGATCGGCGAATTCTCGCTGCCGCCGACTGGAACCGGGACGGAGCAGACCTGCTCACCCGAACCGGAGCGCGCCACGATGAGCCGCACCTGGTCGTCGGCGTTGTCGACGATGGCGAGATATTCGTCGCCGCGCACCGGCCCGAAGTACGTCGGCGTCGAGCCGGTGCCCCAGCTGAGCTGACCCGGTTTCCGCGCGGAACCACGATCGTAGGCAGATCGCCAACGAATCTCGGGCTCACCGGCTTTCGCGTGCAACTCGTAGAGCGCATGCGTACTCGCCACGGCCACACCACCATTGGGCGCCGACGAAATGCTGTTGGCCACCAGTTCCCCCGACGGCAGCGCCACCGTCCCCACCCGCCCGTCCGGTCCGACGAACCCGACCACCCCGTGTCCGGTCGCGAACCAGACGTTGCCGGTCCAATCGGGGACGAGTCCGGTCACGTTGTCGCCCTGCGGAATCGAGCTGCTCAGATCCGCCTGCACGGCGGCGGTCAATCGCCACGCACCGTCGTCACCCCGAACATGAGCGACCCGCAGCAGCCGTCGCCCACCGTCGACGACCACCAGCCGATCCTCGTTGTCGAGGTAGGCATACACCCCGCCGAGCAAGCTCCCCTTGGTCAACGGCAACGAAGCGAGCGCCCCACCGATCGGCCCCGACGCACCCGAGTCGAACAGGAACACCGTCGGCGTCTGCCCCGCGATGGCGGTGCACAACCCGACCACCAACCCGTCCGCGCCTTCGAGCAGCGTCGGGCATGCCGCCCCGAGCGGATACACCGTGACACCGGCCCCGGCGGCAGGCCCGGCCAGCGGAGTCACATCCGAGGACCCCGCGTCCCCGTGCATGGTCGCCGTCCCGAGCGGACCGAGGTAGGGATTAGCCGCCAGCGGACCGGTCACCGGCGGCTGGTCCGCCGACGCCGAACCCGACCAGGCACCCGCCGAGACGAGGACCAAGGCGGCGGCGCGGGCGATGAAGCGGCGGCGGGTTGCAGACGGCACGGTCTGTATAGAACCCCAATTCGAGGCCGGGCAAAAGCATTCGGATCATCTTGCGGCACCGGCGGCGATCCGATGCCGCCTACGATGGCGGCATGACCGGGGTCAAAGATCGCTTGCTCACGACAATCGCCGGGCAGCTCGGCAATCCGCACGGTGTGCTCGGTAAGGGCGTGGCATTCGTGCTCAATCGCGGGAACAAGCGTGCCATCGCGGCTGCCGTCGACGCCGCGGCGCCGCCCGCAGGGGCGACGGTCGCCGATATCGGCTTCGGTGGTGGGGTCGGCCTCGAGTTGTTGCTGGCCCGCGTCGGTGCCGACGGTGTGGTGCACGGCATCGAGCCGTCCCCCGACATGCTCGCCCGCGCCCGTGGCCGTTTCGCCATGGAGGTCGCCGAGGGCCGCCTGGCGCTCGCCGACGGCACTCTCACCGCGCTCCCGCTGCCCGACGCGAGCGTGCACGCGGCGATCACCGTCAACACCATCTACTTCCTCGACGACCTCCCGGCCGCCTGCACCGAACTCGCCCGCGTGCTTCGCCCCGGCGGCACTGCGGTAATCGCTATCGGCGACCCCGAAGCCATGGCCACCATGCCGTTCACGCCCTATGGATTCACTTTGCGTCCGGTCGCCGATGTGGTGGCGGCGCTGAGCTCCGCGGGACTGACCGTGGAGCAGCGCACCCTGGCCAACCCGCCGATTCCACACCACCAGCTGATCGCCCGCAAGGTCTGACCGGACTCTTGACCGACCGGTCGGTCATGGCTACCGTCGGTACATGAGCACACCGATCACCGTCACCACGCGCTATGGCGAGGTGGTCGTGGACCTGAACGGCCGCTCGCCCGGTGACGCGCCGGGACTGCTTCTGCTGCATGCGAATCCGGGTGACCATCGCGACTTCGATCAGATCGTCCCCAGGCTGGGCGAGACGTGGGCCGTCGCCGCGATCGACTGGCCGGGCTACGGCGCGTCCACGGTCGTCGACCCGGACGCGATCACCGTCGACGCGCTCGGTGATGTCGCCGTGCAGGTGTCGAAGACGTTGGCGCAGCGCGGTTTCGGTTCACTCACGGTGATCGGCAACAGTGTCGGCGGCTACGCGGCAGTCCGGTTGGCCGAGCGCGCACCGGATCTGGTGCGCGGGCTGGTGCTGGTGCAGTCGGCCGGGTTCGCACCGCGGAACCTGTTGACCAGAGCCATGTTCCACCTCATCGCTCGTCCCGCGGTCGCCCGGCGGTTCGTCGTTGCGAACGCACGGCTGTATCTGGGTTCGCTACGAAACGAGGGTGTTCGTCCCCTCTTCGAGCGGGCCCGCGAGATACCCGGCGATCCGGTCCGGCTCGCTGTGTACCGCCGTCTCTGGCGGAGCCTGGACGACCCGCGCGTGGACCTGCCCGCCGCCTCCCCGCTGCTCCCCGACCTGCCTGTCCAGGTGGTCTGGGGCCGCAACGACCCGACCAACCCTTGGCTGGTGAACCGGCGCGGCATCGCCCGCGCCCTGCCCGAGTCGCCGGTCGCCCTGCTGGCGACCCGGCACGAACCGTTCGCCGAGGCCCCCGACCTATTCCTCGACGCCGTGCGCGAGTTTCTCACCACCTGCGCCGGGGTGCGGCAATGAGATCCGCCGAGCCAGGGCGCCGCGCCCTGTTGAACGCGGGCAGGCAGCTACTGGCCACCGAGAACCTGAGCAAGCTCTCGGTCAACGCGATCACGGCCGAGGCCGAGATGGCCAAGGGCAGCTTCTACCAGCACTGGCCGAGCAGGGAGTCCTACATACTCGCCCTCCACCGTGCCTTCCACGACGAACTCGACGACCGGGTCAGCACGGCGACCGCCGACCTGCCCCCCGGCGAGGAACGCCTCGCGACCGGGATCACCGCCTACCTCGACGGCTGCCTGGCCGCCCGGGCGACAAAGGGCCTATTAGTACAAGCCAGAACCGACGCGGGCCTGGCCACCGAGGTGGGCGCCCGCAACACCGCCGCCGCCACCCTGCTCACCACCGACCTCACGGCGATGGGCTGGTCCGACCCGGCACCCGTCGCCGTCCTGCTGGTAGCTGCCATAGCCGAAACCGCTCTACTCGAGCTGGACGCACAATCCCCCCGACCAGATCTGCGCGCGGCTCTGCTCCGCATTGCTCGGACTTGACCCCGAAAACGACTGAAGGCCCGATCCAGAAGGATCGAGCCTTTAGCCTGTGTGGGCGAAGGGGGACTTGAACCCCCACGTCCTTACGGACACTGGCACCTGAAGCCAGCGCGTCTGCCATTCCGCCACTCGCCCGAGCGACTGGAAAAATCTAACATGCCCCGCGGGCGAAAATAAAATCGATTCCCTGACCTGCGGCGATGCCGTAGAAACCAGCGTGGGAACCGGGGGGCGCCGCCGGGAGTTACCCAGGTAGAGGATCGTGGATATCATGCAAGGAACGTGGTCGGGTCCGGACACGCCGTAACCACGTGTCGAGGCGGGCGAACACGCGCACCGAAGGGAGGGCTGTGATGGGCATCGTGTCGAGATTCGAACGTCGCTTGCAGGGCGCTGTCGGTGACGTGTTCGCGAGAGTGTTCGGCGGCAGTGTGGTTCCCCAAGAGGTGGAGGCCGCGCTGCAGCGCGAAGCCGCAGATCAGATCCAGGATCTGGAGGGCGGGCATCGACTCGCGCCGAACAGTTACGTGATCACGATCAACGAAACCGATCACGGCAAGCTCGACGCCGATCACGACCTGACGACCAAAGCGTTCGCCAAACATCTGCAGGATTACATCCGGGAGCAGGGCTGGCAGACCTACGGCGAAGTACACGTGGCGTTCGAGGCATCACCTACGCTGCACACCGGAATGTTCAGAGCGAGCGGCCGCGTCGACCCCGACGCCGGTCGCGGGACGGCCCCACCTCGCACCGGACCGCCACAACGACCCGCACACCCGCAACCAGGAGCTGGCCCCATGACGCATAACTCAGGCTACGAGCCAAGCCGAGAGCCCGCGGAGTCCGATCCACGCAACCGCGGGTACGCACCGCCGCCCGCCGGCGCGCCAGGGGCTCCCTACCCGGCCGACGATTACGGCCGCGGTGGCGGCTACGGCGCGCCCGAGGCGCAGCCCGGATACAACGACGCCTACGGCCAGCAGGGTGGCGATTACCAGAACGGCTACGACCCCGCCGCGCCCGCCCAGCAGGGCTACGGCCAGCAGGGTGGCTACGGCGCCCAGCCCGCGTACGGCGAGCCCGGTTACGACCAGCAGGGCGGCTACGGCCAGCAGGCCTACAGCCAGCAGGGTGGCTACGGCGCGCAGGGCGGCCAGCCCGGTTACGCCGAGCCCGGTTACGACCAGCAGGGTGGCTACGGCCAGCAGGGCTACGCCGAACCGCAGCAGCAGGGCTACGGCCAGCAGGCCGGTTACGGCCAGCAGGGCTACGCCGAACCGGGCTACGACCAGCAGGGCGGCTACGGCCAGCAGGGCTACGCCGAACCGCAGCAGCAGGGCTACGGCCAGCAGGGTTACGGCGCGCAGCCCGGTTACGCCGAGCCCGCCTATGGCCAGGAGGAGCAGGGCGGTTACGCCCAGCCCGCCGCCGGTTACGGCCAGCAGGGCTACGGCCAGCAGCAGGGCGCGGGCTACGCCGCCGCCCAGTCGAGCTACTCGGCCACGCTCCAGCTCGACGACGGCAGCGGCCGCACCTACGCGCTGCGCGAGGGTTCCAACATCATCGGCCGCGGCCAGGACGCCCACTTCCGGCTGCCCGACACGGGTGTGTCGCGTCGCCATATCGAGGTGCGCTGGGACGGCCAGACGGCCATGCTCTCCGACCTGGGTTCCACCAACGGAACCCTGGTCAACGGTTCACCCGTGCAGGATTGGCAGCTCGCCGATGGCGACGTCATCCGGGCCGGACATTCCGAGATCCTGATCCGGATCGTCTGATCCCGTAAGCTGCGCGGTGCACGTCACGAGTCGACGCTGTCGGCTCTATGATGCTGCCATTACACGCACGGTCCCGACCTCGGGGCCCGCAAGCCAGCACGCTGGTGGGGGTGGTTCGCCCCGCACCTGCCGTACCGACGTACCCGGGCGAACAGGAGGTGGAACGCCGTGCAGGGATTGATCCTGCAATTGACCCGCGCGGGGTTCCTGCTGCTGCTCTGGTTGTTCGTCTGGGCCGTTCTGCGGACCTTGCGCAGCGATATCTACGCGGCATCCGGCATACGGATACAGCCGAGGGCAACTCGCGGTAGTCGCGGGTCCATCGGTCTGCCCTCCTTCAGCCGAAGCCAGAAGGGCGCCAAGTATCTAGTGGTGACTCACGGTTCACTCGCCGGCACTCGAATCACCCTCGGCACGCAACCGGTCCTCATCGGACGCGCCGACGATTCCACGCTGGTACTCACCGACGACTACGCCTCGACCAGGCACGCGCGACTGTCTCAGCGTGGTGACGACTGGTACGTGGAAGACCTCGGTTCCACCAATGGCACATATCTCGACCGCGCGAAAGTCACCACCGCCGTCCGTGTTCCGCTCGGCACTCCGGTGCGAGTCGGCAAAACAGTGATCGAGCTGCGATCGTGACACTTGTTCTGCGCTACACAGCGCGAAGCGACCGCGGACTCGTCCGGGGCAACAACGAAGATTCGGTCTACGCGGGCGCACGCTTGTTAGCGCTGGCCGACGGCATGGGTGGGCACGCCGCCGGAGAAGTGGCCTCCCAGTTGATGATCGCCGCCCTGGCGCATCTCGACGACGACGAGCCCGGCGACGACATCCTCGGAAAGCTCGACCACGCCACGCATTCCGGCAACGCCGCCATCGCCGACCACGTCGAGGCCGAACCCGAACTCGACGGCATGGGCACCACGCTCACCGCCATCCTGTTCGCGGGTCGCAAGCTCGGCCTTGTCCACATCGGTGACTCGCGGGCGTATCTGCTCCGCGACGGCGAACTGGCCCAGATCACCCGCGACGACACGTTCGTGCAGTCGCTGGTCGACGAGGGCCGGATCACCGCCGAGCAGGCGCACACTCACCCGCAGCGTTCGCTGATCATGCGTGCCCTCACCGGCAACGAGATCGAGCCGACGCTGATCATGCGCGAAGCCCGCGCCGGTGACCGTTATCTGCTGTGCTCCGACGGACTCTCGGACGTGGTGAGCGACGAGACCATCGGCAACACCATGCGCGAGGGCAATACCGACGAGTGCGCCGACCGGCTCATCGAGCTGGCGCTGCGCAGCGGTGGCCCCGACAATGTGACCGTCGTCGTCGCCGATGTGATCGACCTCGACTACGGCCAGAGCCACCCGATCCTCGCGGGCGCCGCCTCCACCGAGGAGGAGGAAGACTCCCCGCCGCCGAACACCGCGGCAGGGCGCGCCGCCGCCATGCGTCCGCCGCGCGCGCAACCGCGCAGGGCCGCCGCGGCACCGCCGCCGCCGGAGACGAAGTCGCACAAGCTGCGCTGGCTGCTGTTGTCGCTGGCCCTGATCGCCGCGGTCGCCATCGGACTCGTGGTGGGCTACAAGATGATTCGCAGCAACTACTACGTGGGCGCCGACAACGACAAGGTGGTCGTGATGCGCGGCCTGCCCGGTTCGATCCTCGGCTACTCGATCCACGACGTGGAGCTGCAGGGCTGTGTGAACAGCAAGAGCGAGCTCACTCTCGTCGAGGTGGGCAAGTCCGCGCCGAGTGGTTGCAAGACGCTGATGGTCAGTGACCTGAAGCAGACCGGGCGCGACCAGGTGCAGAAGGGCCTGCCGCCGGATTCGCTGGACAAGGCGCGCGGCAGCATGAAGGTGCTGGCGCAGAACGAGCTCCTGCCGCCGTGCCCGAAGAAGGAATCGGTGCCTCAGCCCGGCGTGCTGCCGCCCGAGCAGTCCCCGGTGATCCCAGGTGGCGCGCCGACTCCCGGCCCTGACCAGCCCGCGACACCGACCACGACCACCCCGGCACCGACCACAACGACCGTCCCCCCGACAACCCCGCAGATCTCAGGGGAGAACTGCCGGGTGACGGACTGATGTCCGCACCGCCACCGCCGTCGGCTGGGGCGTTCCCCAGTCCCCCTGGTGGATTCGCGCCGGCGCCGCCGCCGTCGACGCGACGCAACCAGGAGTTGCTGCTGCTGGCGGGTGCGGCGGGCATCACGACGGTGTCGTTGTTCATCGTCGAGGCGAGCCAGGAACAGTCGATCACCACCGACATCGCCAAGTACGGGGTGGCGTTCCTCGCGCTGTTCGGAATCGCCCATCTCGCGGTGCGCCGGTTCGCGCCGTTCGCCGACCCGCTCCTACTACCGATTGTGGCGCTGCTCAACGGTTTGGGGCTGGTGCTGATCCACCGGCTCGATCTCGCGGACGCGCAGAAAGCGGCGTACGACTCCACGCCGATCCCCTCCCCCGACGCCAACCAGCAGATCATGTGGACCGGCCTGGGCATCGTGGTGTTCATCACCCTGCTCATCGTCTTGCGGGACTACCGCACGCTGGCGCGCTACACCTACACCCTAGGCCTGGTCGGCCTGGTCGCGCTGGCGATTCCGGCACTGTTGCCGAGCCGGTTCTCCGAAGTCAACGGCGCCAAGATCTGGATCCGGCTGCCCGGATTCAGTGTGCAGCCAGGTGAATTCGCGAAGATCCTGCTGATCGTGTTCTTCGCGGGTGTGCTGGTGGCCAAGCGTGATCTGTTCACCGCGGCGGGCAAGCACTTCCTCGGAATGGAGTTCCCGCGGCCGCGCGATATGGGCCCGGTCCTGATCGTGTGGGTCGTCTGCATCGGCGTGCTCGTGCTCGAAAAGGATCTCGGCACTTCGCTGCTCATCTTCGGCACGGTGCTGGTGATGATCTACATCGCCACCGAACGGGTGGGCTGGCTGATCATCGGCGGCGGGCTGCTCGCGCTCGGATTCGTATTCGCCTACCAACTGTTCGGGCATGTGCGCGTGCGCGTCGACACCTGGCTGCACCCGTTCGACGACTACCACAACACCGGTTACCAGATCTCGCAGTCGATGTTCGGCTTCGCCACCGGCGGGCTCGCGGGCACCGGCCTCGGCAGCGGCCGCCCCCAGCAGGTGCCCTTCGCCAAGACCGACTTCATCGTCACCACCATCGGCGAGGAACTCGGCCTGATCGGACTCACCGCCGTGCTGATGCTGTTCCTGATCTTCATTGTCCGCGGGCTGCGCACCGCGCTGGCCGTGCGTGACAGCTTCGGCAAGTTGCTCGCGGCGGGCCTTTCCTTCACCATCGCGATCCAGATCTTCGTGGTCGTCGGCGGTGTCACCAAACTGATTCCACTCACCGGTCTGACCACGCCGTTCATCTCCTACGGCGGTTCGTCGCTGCTGGCGAACTACGCGCTGCTCGGGCTGCTGATCAAGATCTCCGATGCGGCCCGCGCACCGGCACCGACCCGTAAGCGCGCGCCCGCCCCGATCGCCGACGCCGCAACGGAACTGGTCCGCAGGCCGGAAAGCAGGGTGAGCGAATGAACACGCCTCTGCGTCGCGTCGCCGTCGCCGTCATGGTGATGGTGGTGGCGTTGCTCGTGAACGCGACCTACCTGCAGGTGGTCAAGGCCGACGATCTGCGCAGCGATCCGCGCAACTCGCGGGTGCTGCTCGACGAGTACTCACGCCAGCGCGGTCAGATCTCCGCGGGCGGCACCGTGCTCGCCGGCTCCGTCGCCACCGACGACCGGTACAAGTACCTGCGCCAATACCCTTCCGACCCATCGGCCTACGCGCCGGTCACCGGCTTCTACTCGATGCAGTACGGCAAGACCGGGCTCGAGCTGGCCGAGGATCCGCTGCTGTCGGGCAATGACTCGAGCCTGTTCGGCCGGCGGCTCATCGACATGTTCTCCGGGCGAGATCCGCGCGGCGCGAACGTGCTCACCACGCTGAATCCGATGATGCAGCAGGTCGCCTACGAGCAGATGACGTCGAAGGGCTACACCGGCGCCGTCGTGGCGATCGAGCCGAGCACCGGCAAGATCTTGACCATGGTCTCCACGCCGAGCTACGACCCCAACGAGCTGTCGGGCCACGACGGCGCGGCGGGGCGGGCGGCCTGGGAGCGGTTGAGCACCGATCCGAGTCAGCCGATGCTCAACCGCGCTGTCTCGCAGACCTATCCGCCGGGATCGACGTTCAAGACCATCGTCACCGCGGCGGCGCTGTCCAACGGTGTCGCCGGTCCGAACGACCAGTTCACCGCGGCACCCAACATCACCCTGCCCGGGACGAGCACCACGCTGGAGAACTACAACGGCAGCACCTGCGGCGACCAGCCGACGGCCAGCCTCTACGAAGCGTTCCGGCGTTCGTGCAATACCGCGTTCGTCGAACTCGGCGTGAAGGTCGGCGCCGCCAAGCTCAAGGACGAGGCCGCCGCGTTCGGCATCGGAGTCGAGGATCCGCCCGGTGTGCCGATCCCGGTCGCTGAATCGACCGTTGGCCCGATCCCGGACAACGCCGCGCTCGGCCAGTCGAGCATCGGTCAGCGCGATGTGTCGATGACACCGCTCAATGTCGCGGTGATCGCCGCGACCATCGCCAACGGCGGCACCAGGATGCAGCCGTATCTGGTCGATCAGACCCAAGCGCCCGATCTGTCGGAGCTCAGCAAGACCAAACCGGTCAGCATCGGGCAGGCGGTGAGTCCCCAGGTAGCGTCGACCCTGACGGATCTGATGGTCGCCTCGGAGGCCAATACCGCGGGCGGTGGACGGTCGCGATACCAGATCGCGTCCAAGACCGGAACCGCCGAACACGGCAGTAATCCCCGTAACACCCCGCCACACGCCTGGTATATGGCCTTCGCGCCCGCGCAGAACCCGAAGATCGCCATCGCGGTGATCGTCGAGAACGGCGGCGATCGGGCGCTGGCGGCCACCGGAGGTTCGGTAGCCGCGCCGATCGCCAGGTCGGTACTGGACGCGGGCCTGGCAGGGGGCTGAACGAAATGAGTGTGCGAGTGACAACACGGGGGCCCCGATGCTGAACAACGGCGCCATGATCGCCGACCGCTACCGCCTGCAGCGGCTCATCGCCACCGGCGGTATGGGTCAGGTGTGGGAGGCGATGGACACTCGGCTCGATCGCCGAGTGGCCGTCAAGGTCCTCAAGACCGAGTTCTCCGCCGACCCGACCTTCCGTGCGCGATTCCGGGTCGAGGCGCGGACCACCGCGCAGCTCAACGCGCCCGGGATCGCAGGCATCTACGACTACGGCGAGACCACCGACCCGTCGGGCGGCGAGACCGCGTACCTGGTGATGGAGCTCGTGCAGGGCGAACCGCTCAACGCGGTGCTCAACCGGATGGGCAGACTCTCGGTCATCCAGGGTCTGGACATGCTCGAGCAGACCGGGCGCGCCCTGGAGGTCGCGCACGCGGCGGGCGTGGTGCACCGTGACGTGAAACCGGGCAACATCCTGGTGACGCCGACCGGTCAGGTGAAGATCACCGACTTCGGCATCGCCAAGGCGGTCGACGCCTCGCCGGTGACCAAGACCGGCATGGTGATGGGCACCGCCCAGTACATCGCGCCCGAACAGGCCGTCGGCGAGGACGCCACCGCGGCCTCCGACGTGTACTCCCTCGGCATCGTCGGCTACGAAGCACTGGCCGGAGTCCGCCCGTTCACCGGTGAGGGCGCGATCACCGTCGCCATGAAGCACGTGCGCGACGCGCCGCCGCCGATGCCCGACGACCTGCCCGCGAACGTGCACGAGCTGATCGCCATCACCATGGCCAAGGATCCGCTGCAGCGCTACAGCAGCGGCGGCGAGTTCGCCGACGCCGTCGCCGCGGTGCGCGCCGGACACATGCCGCCGATCCCCGGTGGCGCCACCGGTCCGTCGATGACCGGTGCCACCCGGGTACTTCCGCCCGGCCCGACCGTGGCGATTCCCGCCGCCGCGGCCGCGGCGGACTACGACGGCGCCACCATGCGCTTCGGCCATCAGCCGGGCGGTCCGGGCGGTCCGCCGACCGGTGGCTACAGCGGTCCGGCCACCCAGGCTTCCGCGCCCGCGCCGGTGCCTGCGAGCAACGCCAAGAACAACCAGAAGTGGCTGATCGCGCTCGGCGTCGGCGCGCTGCTGCTCGGTGGCGGTGTGCTGTGGTTGCTGTTCGGCGGTGAACCGAACCGGCAGTCGCCGACCACGACCACCACCGTGCAGACCACCAAGCCGCTGCCGCCGCCGGTGACCACCACCAGGCCCGTGCCGCCGCCGGTCGTCACCACCGAGGAACCGACCACCACGGAACCGCCGCGCCCGACGACGACCACCGAGGCGCCGACCACCACGACCGAGCCGCCGACCACCACGGTGCCGCCGACCACCACGACCAAACCCAAGCCGACCACCACGACCAAGACGACCAAGCCGGAGCCGACCACCACGGCGCCGGCCGGGGGCACCACCACCGTCGGCCGCCCCCGGCTGCCCACCTTCGACCTGCCGTTCCCCGATAGCGACACGGCCGTAGGCCCGAACATAGGACAACGATGACGACCCCGAAGAATCTCTCCTCGCGGTATGAGCTGGGCGAGATCATCGGGTTCGGCGGCATGTCGGAGGTGCACCGCGCCCGCGACGTTCGCCTGTCCCGCGACGTGGCGATCAAGGTGCTGCGGGCCGATCTGGCCCGCGATCCCACGTTCTACCTGCGGTTCAAGCGCGAAGCCCAGAACGCGGCCGCGCTGAACCACCCGGCGATCGTTGCCGTGTACGACACCGGCGAGGCCACCGTCGACGGCGGGCCGCTGCCCTACATCGTCATGGAGTACGTCGAGGGCGACACCCTGCGCGACATCGTGCGCGGCAAGGGACCACTCGCGCCTCGCAAGGCGATGGAAGTCGTGGCCGACGTGTGCGCCGCGCTCGATTTCAGCCACAAGGCCGGGATCGTGCACCGCGACATGAAGCCGGCCAACATCATGATCAACCGCGCCGGTGCGGTGAAGGTGATGGACTTCGGCATCGCGCGGGCGATCGCCGACAGCGCCAACCCGATGACCCAGACCGCCGCGGTGATCGGCACCGCCCAATACCTCTCACCCGAGCAGGCCCGCGGCGAGACCGTCGACGCGCGTTCGGATGTGTATTCGGTCGGCTGCGTGCTGTTCGAAATCCTCACCGCGCAGCCGCCGTTCACCGGTGACTCGCCGATCGCGGTCGCCTACCAGCACGTCAAAGAGGATCCGCCGCTGCCGTCGTCGGTCAACCCCGGCGTGCCGCGCGAACTCGACTCGGTGATCCTCAAGGCGATGACCAAGAACCCGGCCAACCGGTACCAGACGGCCGCGGAGATGCGGGCCGACCTGATCCGGGTGCTCGGCGGGCAGAAGCCGAGCGCGCCGATGGTGATGAACGACGAAGACCGCACCGATTACGACGACGAGCCGGGCCCGCGGACCTTTCACGACCGCGGCGACGACACCTCCGAGCACCCCGCCGTCGGGCCGCCCGGCGAGGAACGCAACCGCACCGGGCTGATCGCGCTCGGTGTCGCGGCCGCGCTCGCCGTCGCGTTCGGACTGTTCTGGGTGCTGGTCGGGCCGGGAAGCCGGGCCGACCAGGTCGCCGTCCCCGACCTGTCCGGCAAGCCCGCCCAGCAGGCACAGACCGAACTGCAGCAGGCCGGTTTCCATGTGGCCAGGCAGGAGAAACCCGACGGCAAGGTGGCGCCGGGCAATGTGATCGCGACCCAGCCGCTCGGTGGTTCTCGCATCGACGAGGGCAGCACCGTGACGTTGCAGGTCTCGACCGGGCCGACGCAGGTGCAGTTGCCGCGGCTGATCGGGCTGAGTCAGGCCGACGCCGAGCAGAAACTGAATTCGCTGGGTTTGCAGCTGGATCCGAATGTGGTGCGCAAGGCGTCGAGCACGGCCGAGACCGACAAGGTGATCGAGCAGGAGCCGAGCGCGGGCGTGCGGGTCGACATCGACCGGCCGATCATCGTGACCATCGGCGGCGGGCCCGAGCAGGTCCGGGTGCCGACCGTGGTCGGCCAGGACATCTCCGTCGCCCAGCCGAATCTGGTCGAATCCGCGAAGTTCAAGGTCGAGATCCAGGAAGTGAAGTCGTCGCAGCCGAAGGGGCAGGTGCTCGCCACCAACCCGGCAGGCGGCAGCAACGCGGAGAAGGGCTCGACCATCACGGTCCAGGTCTCCGCCGGTGACCGGATCACCGTCCCCGATCTCACCGGGCTCACACCGGTGCAGGCCCAGGAAAGGCTGCGCAGCGACGGGTGGACCGGGCAGCTCAGCCAGACCACGGTGATCACCCTCGACGGCAATGCCTCGGGCAAGGTCGTTGGTCAGAGTCCGGCGGCCGGTTCGTCGGTAACGATCAACGGCAACATCGTTTTGCACGTAGGAGCGTCGCCGATTCCGCGTTGAGGTCTCGATTGGATGGCGAACCCGCCCGGCGCGCCTACGCGGGCGCAGAATGAGGCTGCTTTCCCATCCAGCGTTGCTGACGAGGAGGTATAGCCCTTATGACGACAGCCAGGGACATTATGAAGCCCGGTGCGCAGTGGATCACCCGCGGTGACTCCGTGGCGACCGCGGCGACGGCGATGGCCGATCTCGGAGTCGGATCGATCGTCGTCGCCGATGACGACGAGCGCATGTGCGGCATCATCACCGACCGCGACATCGTGGTGAAGTGCGTCGCGCTCGGTCTGTCCCCTGATATGACAACGGCCGCGGAACTCTGCGAGTCGACCCCGCGGTGGGTCAGCGCGGACGCCGATGTGGAAGACGTGCTCGACCAGATGGAGTCGCACCGGGTGAAGCGGATGCCGGTGATCGACAACAAGCGGCTGGTCGGCATGATCAGCGAGGCCGATCTGGCTCGGCATCTCGATGACAATCAGCTCGGCGAGTTCGTGACCGCCATCTACGGGCGGCCGTGAGCTAGCTCAGATCCAGGTGGCTGTTCATCGACATCGCTGCTGCGGCGAGGTCGGTGAGCTCTACCACGCGCACGCCATGGGTGCGGAGTTTGTCCACACCCTCGCAGGCGGCGACGAACAGGCTCGGCTCACGCCAGGCGATGACCACCGTGGGAATGCCCGCGGCCAGAATGCGATCGGTGCACGGCAGCCGGGTCGCGGTGGCGCGGGTGGAGCACGGTTCGAGGGTGCTGTAGATCGTTGCCCCGGTCAGGCGGGGGTCGTCGGGGTCGAGTTTGTTCAGCGCCGCCTCTTCGGCGTGCACCTTCGCATCGGTTTCGCGGGAGAAGCCGGTCGCGATCTCCACACCGTCGGCGACGATGACCGCGCCGACCGAATAGGCCGTCTCGCTGGGGGGACAGTTCCTGGCGAGCTCTATCGCCCTGTGCATGAACCGGTGGTCGATGTCGTCGTGGCTCATGTCGTGTCCCCTGTATCGGCGAGTTATCCACAACCCTCGCGTGATGTGGAATCGGTCATGTTCAGGTGTGGAGCAAAGTTGTCCGCGAACTGTGGAGAGTGAGATTTTCCCAGGTCAGTACCGTGATTTTGTTCGCAGTACCAGTTAGTTGCGGGGTTGGGGATCGGGGCTGACCAGGTAGTTCAGCACAGCGACATCCCCAAGTTGTTCCACACCCGCCAGGCGCAGCCTGCGACCGGCGCCACCGGGGAATTCGGCCGGTCCGACGAATCGTGGGGCCGCCGGATCGCCGACCAGGATCGGGGCGATCGCCAGGCGGATCTCGTCGACCAGGTCGGCGGCCAGGAATCCGGTATGCATGCCGGTGCCGCCTTCGACCATGAGCCGGTGGATACCTCGGGTGCCGAGGTCGGCTACGAGAGCTGGGAGCGCGAGTCGCTCGCCGAGGCTGATCACCTCGGCGAGTCCGTCGAGACGGTTGGCCAGCTTCGCGGCGCCCGCATCGGAGGTGTAGACGAGCTTGTCGCCGCCGGTGTGCCAGAAGCGCAGGTTCGGATCGAGATCACCGGAATCGGTGACGGTCACCTTCACCGGATACTCCGGTTTGCCCGCCGACACCCGCGCGGCCCGGCGCTCGGCGCTGTTCACCAGCAGCCGGGGATTGTCGGTGCGCAGCGTGTGCGCACCGATCAGGATGGCGTCTGATTCGGCGCGGATCTGATCGACCCGATCGAAGTCGGCGGTGTTCGACAGCAGGAGTCGCTGCGCACTCGCGTCATCGATGTAGCCGTCCAGACTGGCCGCCACCGACAGCAACACCCTCATTTGGTCACCAGCGCGGCGACCTCCGCCTCGAGCGTGGCGATGAGTGCCTCCGACGGACGTTCGCCGCAGACCTCGAGCCAGTTGGCGAGCATCCGGTGCCCGCCCTGGGTGAGCACGGACTCGGGGTGGAATTGCACGCCGTGGATGGGCAGGGTGCGGTGGCGCATCGCCATCACGATGCCGCTCTCGGTGTGGCCGACGACCACCAGCTCCTCGGGAATGGTTTCAGGGAGAACCGTCAGCGAGTGGTAGCGGGTGGCGGTGAAGGGGTCGGGCAGACCGGCCAACACGCCGGACCCGAGATGGAACACCTCGCTGGTCTTGCCGTGCAGCAGTTCGGGTGCCCGGTCGACGGTGCCGCCGAACGCCTCGCCGATCGCCTGATGCCCGAGGCACACGCCGAGCAGCGGCATATCGTGCCTCGCGGCCGCGTGCACGAGCGGGATACTCGCGCCCGCGCGGTCGGGGCTGCCGGGACCCGGGCTCACCAACACGCCGTGGAACACGCCGCCCTCGTCGCCGACGGTGAGCAGGGTGTCGAGATCATCGAGGCGGGGGTCGTCATTGCGCCAGACCACAACGTCGGCACCAAGCTGGCCGAGGTACTGCACCAGGTTGAACACGAAGCTGTCGTAGTTGTCGACGACCAATACACGCATGCGTCGAGGGTACGTGGCGACCCACGTTCTCGGCGCGCCTCCGCCTCTGGACTGAGTGGAGGGTGCGACGAAGGAGTGCCCGGAGGGAGGGAAGAGGTGGAGTTAAGCGCCGAGAACAGCGGCGCCAGCCGCCGATGACACTGCCTGGTGGGATAGCCTAGGAGTTACCTGTACTCCGAATTCGAGGACGTCATGCCCAAGTCCAAGGTCCGCAAGAAGGCCGACTACACCCCGAGCCCCGCCAGCCGCACGCCGGTGAAGGTGAAAGCGGGGCCGTCGCCGGTCTGGTACGTCGCGATCATGCTGGGCTTCATGCTCGCCGGCCTGGTGTGGCTGATCGTTTACTACCTGGCACAGGACCACATCGGTTTCATGCTCGATCTGGGCGCCTGGAACTTCCTGATCGGGTTCGGCCTGATGGTCGTCGGCCTGATCATGACCATGCGATGGCGCTGATCGCAGCGGATTACACCGGTGTTATTCATGCACACCTGTGGATAACCCTGTGCACAACTCGAGGATAGAGGGGCGAGCAACCGCGTGAACGACGCACAACCGGTCTCGTGGTCGACCCCTGTCGCAGGTCTGCTCGCCGTCACCGGCGGCGGAATCCTGCTGGTCGTGGCCGCGATCCTGGCCAACGACGGGCCGAGCAGGCTGCTCGTCGGCGTCGCCGCGGTCGCGGTGCTGGCAACGGCCACTCTCGGTCTCCGGCAGCGCCCCCGGCTCACCATGTTTCCCGGCTCCGCGCCGCGTCTGGTGGTCGGCACGCTCACCGGCCCGAAGGAATACCCCCTGGACCGGATCGACCGAATCCGGATGGTCTCCTACCGCCGCATCGGCCGCAAGACCGCAATGCTCGAGGTCGACGTTCGCCACGAAGACACCGAGCGACTGCTGATCTTCGGCCGCTGGGACCTCGGCACCAACCCGCACGACGTCTACGACGCCCTCGTCGTCAACGGCTTCGCCTCGGTGACTTCCGACTGACGTTGTTTCACGTGAAGCAAAAAGAACTCCCCGCCGCGATGATCCGCGGCGGGGAGTTCTTTTATGGCGGTGATCAGTCGATTTTCACGGCCGAGATGATGACAGGCTCTTCCGGGCGATCATTGCGATCGGTCTTCACCGAGGCGATCGCGTCGACGACTTTGCGCGAATCGGGGTCGACCACCTCGCCGAAGATCGAGTGCTTGCGGTTGAGATGCGGCTGCGCGCCGACGGTGATGAAGAACTGTGAACCATTGGTCTCGGTGCCCGCGCCCGCATTGGCCATCGCGAGCAGATAGCCGCGGTCGAAGCGCAGATCCGGGTGGAACTCATCGGCGAACTCGAAGCCCGGCCCACCGCGGCCGGTGCCGGTCGGATCGCCACCCTGGATCATGAACCCCGGGATGATCCGATGAAAGACGGCGCCGTCGTAGAACGGGCCACTTTCCGTACCGCCGGCATTGACGGTCGAATACGGCGCGCTGCCGTCGGCGAGACCGACGAAGTTGCGCACCGTCTTCGGGGCGTGGTTACCGAAAAGCGCGATCCTGATATCGCCGTGGTTGGTGTGCAGAGTTGCCACGGCCGTCTGGTTGGGTGAGGTCACGCAGTTATGGTGCCACGCGGCGAGCCGAATCCGTTTGTGCCACAGTGGTCGAATGAAGCTTCGTAATCCGCTGCTCGCGTCGATCGCGCTCGCCGGGGCGGGCGCCCTGGCTTACCTGGCCCGCGCCAAGCGTCCACAACTGCCCGAACCGGCCGCCGAGCCGCCGCGTCTGGGGTACTCCCGCAACGGCTCGGCGCACTAGTTCCGGCTGTTCCTCAGCGACTGACCGACTTCTTGTACTGGATCTGAGCCAGCGGCACGAAGACGATCAGGATCACCACGATCCACATCAGCGATGTGGCCACCGGATGCTGCATCGGCCACGCCTCCGAGGGCGGAGCCATCGGGTTGACGTTGCCGAACAGGTCACGCACTGCCTGGGTGAGCGCCGAGACCGGGTTCCATTCGGCGAAGACCCGAAGCGGCGTCGGCATGTTGTCGAGCGGAACGAACGCGTTGGACAGGAACGTCAGCGGGAAGATCACCATGAAGCTGGCGTTGTTGAACACCTCCGGCGCGCGCACGATCAGGCCGACCACGGCCATCATCCACGACAGCGCATAGGCGAACAGCAGCATCAACGCGTACGCCAGCACCGCGTCGAGGAACGATCCGCGGATCCGCCAGCCGACGACCAGACCGGTCAGCGACATCACCACCAGGCTGACGACGTTGATCACCACATCGCTGATCGTGCGCCCCACCAGCACCGCCGACGGCGCCATCGGAAGCGACCGGAATCGGTCGATGATGCCCTTCTGCATGTCTTCGGCCAGGCCCGCACCGGTGAAGGTGGCACCGAACACCACCGTCTGCGCGAAGATGCCGGCGATCAGGAACTCCCGGTAGCCACCTTCGAGTCCGGGGACCGAAATCGCCGAGCCGAAGACGTAGGCGAACAGGAGCACGAACATGATCGGTGACAACGTCGTGAAGATCAGCACGTCGGGCACGCGCTTGATCTTGATGACGTTGCGTTTGGCGATGGTGATGCTGTCGCTCACCACCATCGACAGTCGTTCGCCGAGGCTGGGGCGGTGCAGCTCGGCCTTGTCGAGTGCGACGGTCATCGATTCTTTCCTTCCGCGGCGCCCACGGTCTCCGACTCGCGGTCACCGCTGACGAGTTCTTCGGCCTCGTGCCCGGTGAGCGTCAGGAAGACGTCGTCGAGCGAGGGTCTGCGCAGGGCGACATCGTTGATTTCCACCTTGCGCTCGGTGAGCCTGCCGATGGCGGCGACCAGGTCCTGTGACCCGTCGGCGACCGGCACGATGAGCTTGCGCAGGCCGGGTTCGAGATGGATCTCGCCATCGGCGAGCCCGCTCAGCGCCTGCTGGGCGACGGCCAGTTGATCGATGTGGCCGACAGTGAGTTCGATGCGGTCGCCACCGACGAGGGCCTTGAGTTCGTCGGCCGTGCCGCGCGCGATCACCTTGCCGTGGTCGATCACCGCGATCGAATCGGCGAGGCGGTCGGCCTCGTCCATGTACTGGGTGGTGAGCAGCAGCGTGGTGCCGCCTGCGACCAGCTCCTCGATGACGTCCCACAGGTCGAGCCGGGCACGCGGGTCGAGACCGGTGGTCGGCTCGTCGAGGAACAGCACCGGCGGGTTGGCCACCAGCGCGCCTGCCAGGTCGAGGCGCCTGCGCATACCGCCCGAGTAGCCCTTCACCGGCCGGTCGGCGGCGTCGGTGAGCCGGAAGCGGTCGAGCAGTTCGCGGGCCCGCTCCTTACTGCGCTGGGTGCCGAGGTGGTAGAGCCTGCCGACCATTTCGAGATTCTCGAAGCCGGTGAGGTATTCGTCGACCGCGGAATACTGGCCGGAGGCGCCGATGCGTGAGCGCAGGGCCTGTGGATTGTTGAGCACGTCGATACCGGCGACGGTGGCGGTGCCCTCGTCGGGGACGAGCAAAGTGGTGAGAACGCGAACAGTCGTGGTCTTTCCCGCGCCGTTGGGGCCGAGTAGCGCGGTGACGGTACCTTCCGGTACGGACAGGTCGAGTCCGTCCAGGGCGACGAGCTGCCCATACCGTTTGACCAGACCCTCGGCGACGATTGCGTCGGGCATGATTCTCCTGAAGTCGTGGTTGGCGATGCTTTGCCCAGTATTGCCCTACCCACCGACAAGTCGCATCCCCAATTCCGGCGCGACCACACATCAGATGTACACAATTGTTCGACATGCCGACGGGCGGCGACACGCGGCGAATCGGACTGATTTTCTGTCTCACAACACGAACAAGAGCGCCTGTTCCCTGGACGGCCGCCCTGCGCGAGACGAGAACATGTTCACCGGCGATTCCCCGTAAAGCCTTGCGTACCAGCTGATTCCGATCTCCGTAAGACACCTGACAAGCACCACGCACGCATACCGGCCGATCACCACACCCCAGGCCACCGCCGGCACCCGCGCCGGCACCCGAAAAAACTCGCGAACTCGCCCGGTGCGCGTACACGAATTCCGCGCGTATCGCGTAGGATCGTTCAGGTCGGCCCCTCCCCCCCGGGCCGACCCTACGCGGGCCTCGGCTAACTCCCCCCCTTCGCCGAGGCCCGCTCCCCATTTTCCGGCAAGGTCGCAGCTCGGCAGATCAGCCGATACGCACCGGTAAGCCGAGCGTCACAGTCCGGCCACGTTCCGGCGATCACCCGGCAACCAGGGTTATCGTCGGCCCATGGTGCCTGGTCGTGGAGCGATCGCCGGGGTCGTCCTATCGATGACGCTCCTGGTTGGTTGCACCGGATCCACCGACGACGAGCACCCCACCGCGACGCCGACCGCCGAGCTCCCCCCGAACCAAGTCGCCGGTGTCGCCCTGCCCGCCGACGCGGTCGACAAAGCCATCGGACGGCTCGACGAACTGGCGGGCTCACTGATGGAGTCCAGCCGCATCCCCGGCATGGCCGTCGCCGTCGTTCACGGCGGGAAGACGGTGTACGCCAAGGGTTTCGGTGTCCGTGCGGCAGGCGCGCCGGACAAGGTCGACGCCGACACCGTCTTCCAGCTGGCCTCGGTGTCGAAGTCGCTCGCCGCGACCGTCGTGGCCAACCAGGTCGGCGCGGACGCGATCGAGTGGACGACCCCGGTGGTCAGGCACCTCCCGTCGTTCGCGCTGGCCGATCCCGCCACCACGGCCCAGCTCACCGTCGGTGACCTGCTCGCGCACCGCAGCGGCCTGCCCGACCACGCGGGCGACCGGCTCGAAGACCTCGGGTACGACCAGGCCGCGATCTTCGACAAGCTGCGCCTCGAACCCCTCGACCCGTTCCGGATCACCTACCACTACACCAACTTCGGATTCACGGCCGCGGCCGAATCCGTGGCCGCGGCGGCCGGGAAGGACTGGGCCCAGCTGTCGGCCGATGCCCTCTACGCGCCCCTCGGCATGCGCGACACCAGCTCCCGCTTCGACGACTTCCACGCCCGCCCGAATCATGCGGTCGGGCACGTGAACATCGATGGCAACTGGGTCGCCCGCTACGTGCGCGACCCCGACCCCCAGTCCCCCGCCGGCGGCGCGAGCTCGTCGGTGAACGACATGGCCCGCTGGCTGACGATGCTGCTCGGCGACGGCACCGCGGGCGCGACGACCATCGCCCCGCCCGAAGCGCTGCTGCCCGCCGTCACGCCCCAGATCGTCTCCGCACCGCCATCGACCCCCGTGGCGCGGGCGGGCAGCTACGGGTACGGCTTCAACGTGTCGGTCTCCTCGGCCGGTCGCACCGCCAACAGCCATTCCGGCGCCTTCACCCTCGGCGCGGCGACCAACTTCCTGGTGATCCCGTCCGCCGACGTGGCCATCGTCGCGCTGACGAACGCGGCGCCGCTCGGGATCCCGGAGACCCTGACCGCCGAGTTCGGCGATCTGGTGCAGTTCGGCGAGCTGCGCGAGGACTGGCGCGGGCTGTACCGCGAGGCGTTCACCGGGGTCAACGAGCCCGAAGGCGACCTGGCAGGCCAGCCCGCCCCGGCGAATCCGGCTCCCGCACAGGCACTGCCGACCTACGCGGGCACCTATGACAGCGCCTACTGGGGCCCCGCGACGATCTCGGCGACCGAATCGGGACTGGTCCTCACCGTCGGCCCCGCGCGGCGCGAGTACCCACTCCGGCACTGGGACGGCGACACCTTCGCCTTCGAGCCGACCGGCGAGAACGCCCCGCCCGGCAGCGTCTCCTCGGCGCGGTTCGCCGACGGCACACTGACCATCGGCTACTTCGACGAGAACGGCCTCGGCACCTTCACCAGAAGCGATTGACACAGCACCAGAAGCGATTGATCAGGCCAGCGCGCGCCACGCGGTCGCCAGCCGCGCCGCCCTGACCTTGCCCGCCACCCCGAGCAGCGGCACGTCACGCTCCCAGCGCTCCCTGACCTCCGGGTCCACCGGCGCCCACAGCGGCTCCAGTTCGGTACGCAGCGCGGTCAGCCGATCGAAGAGACCGCCGAGCGCGATGTGCACACCCGGGGAGCCGGGGTCCTCGGCACCGACCCCACGTACCGCCGCAAACAGCGCCAGCAGCTGTTCTACGGGCTCCGCGGGCCACTGCGCTAGCCGGGCAACCCGGACGAGCTGACCGAGCACAGCGGCCACCACGTGCAGGTCCTCGACCGTCCGGAACGGCTTCAGATAGTCCGTGTAGCCGTCACCGGGCAGCAGTTCGCCCGGCGCGGCATCGAAGGTGACTCCCGCGTGCGGGATCTCGGGCGCGAAGGGCAGCGCGGGCAGCGGCGTGATCGCGGCGGACGCACCGGCGGGCACCAGCACGGCTCGCAGGATCGGCCTGCCATCGGGCTGAGTACCGGATCGGGCGATCACCAGGAACCGATCGGCGAACGTACCGAGCGTGGCGAAGGATTTCGTCCCGCTGACGGCGCCGTCGGCACTCACCGTCGTGGTCATCGTCGACGGCCGCGCACCCGCGGCCTCGGTGGCACACATCGAGGAGAGCTCGCCGGGATCGAGCGAGGGCACCAGCGCGTGCAGCGCTTCCTGATATCCACCGAGAAACGCGGGACCTGTGCCCGCACTGTCGAATCCGGCGATCGCCGCCCGGTCGATGGAACTCGCGAAATCGTGGGACCGGGCGCGGTGACGCGCCCACACCGTGGCGAAATCAGCCGAAACCGTGTCGGCCGGTGCGGTGGTGAGAAGAAAATCGAATACCGAGGAATTCACAGATGTGGAGCCTAGGGGAATCGAACCCCTAACCCCTGCCTTGCAAAGGCAGTGCTCTGCCAATTGAGCTAAGGCCCCTTACTGGTCACTGACCAGTTGGCAACCCGAAATCAGCGAGTGGTGACGTCGCGCCAGAGGTCTGCGTCGTCGCGCTTGCGGAATTTGCTGACACCGATGAGAACGGCGATCACAACACCGACCATGAGGACAATCTTCATGATTCCCACCCTACTGTGCTGTTCGGGAGTGGGCCTAGGAGGACTTGAACCTCCGACCTCTTCGTTATCAGCGAAGCGCTCTAACCGCCTGAGCTATAGGCCCGAACTCATTTCGATCCCTGCCTGAGCAGTGAACCGCAACGAGAAACGAGGTTACCTTACCTGCCTACCGATAACCAAAACGGCCGGTCAGACCCAGTTTCCTGGACTGACCGGCCGCGGGAGGAAAACCTACTTCTAGTCGGGATCGGCCAGGGTTACCTGGATGCCACCGACCAGATCGCAGCACTGGTTGTAGATGAACACGCCGACCGTGGCCAGCGCGGTGAACAGCACCACGTTGATCAGACCGATCACACCCGCGTAGCCGAACACCGTGCCCGCGTCGATCAGGCTCGACGAGCTGCCCTCCTGGTTCAGCATCTCGCCCAGCGAGTTGTCCAGGTTGTCCCAGACGCCCATGCCGGCCAGCACGATGTAGAGCAGGCCGACGGCCACCATCCACACGAAGAACAGCGCCACGCTGATCACCAGCGTGATCTTCAGGGTCGACCACGGGTCGATCCGGCGGATCTGCACTGTCGCGCGTAGAGGCTCACCCGACGCGGCGGCCGCGATGGCCACCGGAGCCGCGGGCGAGACGGTGCTCGCCGCGGCGGCCCGTGCACTCGGCCCCATGTTGTGCTGCTGGTACTGGGGCTGCGGCGCCATCGGCAGACCGGGGGGCACCACCGGTGCCTCGGGTGCCGGGTGGCGCACGTCGGACAGGTCGGGCATGTCCTTGACCAGTTCCGGACGCGCGATGCTGCGGGTCGGCCCGTCGATACCGACGGACTTCACCATCGCCGCTTCCTTGCGGGCCGCCTTGGCCGCCAGGTCCGCCGTGGTGCGGGCGTTGGACGAGCCGCTGCCCTTGAGCCCGCCCTGGGCCGCCCCCGATGAGGGGCGCCCCTGGCTCGGCGATTCGCCGGGCCGGTACAGGTTCGACTGCGGTTCGCGCTGCGGCAGCTGAGCCCACCCGTCCTGGTAGGGCGACGATTTGCTGCCCTTACCGTCGAGCGAATCGGTCCCGGCCGCACCGGATTCCGGCGCCGCGCCCTCGGCCGGACCGCCCTGGCGTGGGATCGGTCGCGGCGGGATCGGAGACGTGGCGATCCGTTCGGTGACGCCGTTGGTCTGGTTCCGATCGTCATTCGACTGATTCGGTGTGGTCAATGGAATCCTCAGATCCGTTCGTTGCCGCCGCTATTTGGTGTGTTACTCCGAAGCCACGTCGCCGAGGAGCTGATCGGGATCGGGCTCGTCGGCGTTGCGCGCGATCGCTAGCAAGGTATCGCCATCCGCGAGGTTCATCAATCGGACGCCCTTGGTCTGACGTCCAGCCTTACGAACCTGCTTGGCTGCGGTGCGGATGACGCCACCACTGGAAGTGATCGCGTACAACTCGTCCTCGTCGTCGACGATGAGCGCACCCACCAGGCTGCCACGCTTCGGATCGTATTGGATTGTCAATACGCCTTTTCCGCCACGACCCTGCGCGGTGTACTCCTCGATCGCGGTCCGCTTCGCGTACCCGCCGGCCGTCGCGACCAGCAGATATGTCTCCAGACGGACCACATTGAGCGAGAGCAGCTCGTCGTCGGTGTTGAAGCGCATGCCCTGCACGCCGGAAGTGGCGCGGCCCATCGGACGCAGCGCCTCATCGGTCGCGGCGAAGCGGATCGACTGGCCGTGCGCCGAGACCAGGAGCAGGTCATCGTCGGACGAGCACAGCACCGCACCGACCAATTCGTCGTCATCGCGCAGGTTCACCGCGACGATGCCGCCGGAGCGGTTGGAGTCGAAATCGGTGAGTTTGGACTTCTTCACCAGGCCCGCGCGTGTCGCGAGCACCAGGTACGGCGCGTCCTCGTAGGTCTTGAGCTGGATGATCTGGGCGATCTTCTCATCCGGCTGGAACGCGAGCAGGTTGGCCACGTGCTGACCACGCGCGGTCCGGTTGGCCTCGGGCAGCTCGTAGGCCTTGGCCCGGTAGACGCGGCCCTTGTTGGTGAAGAACAGCAGCCAGTCGTGCGTGGACGACACGAAGAAGTGCTTGACGATGTCGTCCTGCTTGAGGCCTGCGCCCATCACGCCCTTGCCGCCACGCTTCTGCGAGCGGTAGAGGTCGGTCTTGGTGCGCTTGGCGTAGCCGGTCTCGGTGATCGTGACCACCACGTCTTCGCGCGCGATCAGATCCTCGTCGGCGACGTCACCGTCGGCGGCGATGATCCTGGTCCGACGGTCGTCGCCGTACTTCTCGACGATCTCGGCCAGCTCGTCGCGCACGATCGCTCGCTGACGCTCGGGCTTTTCGAGAATGTCCTTGTAGTCGGCGATCTCGATCTCGATCTTGGCCAGATCGTCGATGATGCGCTGACGTTCCAGGGCCGACAGTCGACGCAGCTGCATGTCGAGGATGGCGGTCGACTGGATCTCATCGATGTCGAGCAGCTGCATCAGGCCGGTGCGCGCGGTGTCGGTGTTGGCCGCCCCGCGGATCAACGCGATGACCTGGTCGAGCATGTCAAGGGCCTTGACCAGGCCGCGCAGGATGTGGGCCCGCTCCTCGGCCTTGCGCAGCAGGTAGCGGGTGCGCCGGACGATGACCTCGAGCTCGTGATTCACGTAGTAGCGAATCATCTGGTCGAGGCGCAGCGTGCGGGGCACACCATCGACGATCGAGAGCATGTTCGCGCCGAAGCTGGTCTGCAGCTGGGTGTGCTTGTAGAGGTTGTTCAGCACCACCTTCGCCACCGCGTCACGCTTGACCGTGACCACGATGCGCATGCCGACACGGTCCGAGGACTCGTCGTGGATATCGGAGATACCCGCGATCTTCGCGTCCTTCACCTGCTCGGCGATGGAGTTGACGAAGTTGTCGGTGTTGACCTGGTACGGCAGTTCGGTGATGACGATCGTGGTGCGGCCACGCGCGTCTTCCTCGATCTCCACCACACCGCGCATGCGGATGGAACCGCGACCGGTGGTGTAGGCGTCGTGGATGCCCTGGCCGCCGACGATCAGGCCGTGCGTCGGGAAGTCGGGGCCCTTGACCCGTTCCATGCAGGCGGCGAGGGTGGATTCCTCGTCGGCCGCGTAGTTCTCCAGCGCCCAGTAGATGGCCTCGGCCAGCTCGTTGAGGTTGTGCGGCGGGATGTTGGTGGCCATGCCGACCGCGATGCCGTTGCTGCCGTTCATCAGCAGGGCGGGCACGCGCGCGGGCAGCACGGTCGGCTCCTGCGAGCGACCGTCGTAGTTCGGGACGAAATCGACCGTCTCCTGGTCGATATCGCGCAGCATCTCCATCGCGAGCGGCGTCAGACGGCACTCGGTGTAACGCATGGCGGCCGCGCCGTCGTTGCCGCGGGAACCGAAGTTGCCCTGGCCGTCGACCATCGGGTAGCGCAGCGACCACGGCTGGGCCATGCGCACGAGGGTGTCGTAGATCGACGAGTCGCCGTGCGGGTGGTAGTTACCCATCGTCTCGGCGACCGGGCGCGCGGACTTCACATAGCCGCGATCGGGGCGGTAGCCGTTGTCGTACATCGCGTAGAGCACACGACGGTGCACCGGCTTGAGGCCGTCGCGCACATCGGGCAGCGCGCGGCCCACGATCACGCTCATCGCGTAATCGATGTAGCTGTTCTGCATTTCGGTCTGGATATCGACCGGTTCGGTCCGGTCGCCCGCACCGCCGGACGGTGGCAGCGTGGTCTCAGTCATCAAATCTCCTTCGAGGGGCCGACATGCGAGCGGGCGCGCCCAAAAGCGCAGCGCCGCTTACACATCGAGGAAACGGACGTCCTTGGCATTGCGGGTGATGAAGCTGCGACGTGCCTCCACGTCCTCGCCCATCAGCACGGAGAACAGCTCGTCGGCCGCGGCCGCGTCGTCGAGCGTCACCTGACGAAGCACCCGAACCGCGGGGTCCATCGTGGTTTCCCACAGCTCCTTGGCGTTCATCTCGCCCAGACCCTTGTAGCGCTGGACGCCGTCGTCCTTGTTGATCTTCTTGCCCGCGGCGAGGCCTGCCTCGATCAGCGCGTCGCGCTCACGGTCGGAGTAGGCGAACTCCGGGTCCGAACGCATCCACTTGAGCTTGTACAGCGGCGGCTGGGCCAAGAACACGTGACCGTGCTCGACCAGCGGACGCATGAAGCGGAACAGCAGCGTGAGCAGCAGCGTCGCGATGTGCTGACCGTCCACGTCGGCGTCGGCCATCAGGATGATCTTGTTGTAGCGCAGCTTGGCGATATCGAACTCGTCGTGGATACCGGTGCCGAACGCGGTGATGATCGACTGGACCTCGTTGTTCTTGAGGACACGGTCGATGCGGGCCTTCTCGACGTTGATGATCTTGCCGCGCAGCGGCAGGATCGCCTGGTACATCGAGTCGCGGCCCGACTTCGCCGAGCCACCGGCGGAGTCGCCCTCGACGATGTAGATCTCGCACTTGCCCGGATCCTTGGACCGGCAGTCGGCCAGCTTGCCCGGCAGTCCGCCCAGGTCGGTCGCCGACTTGCGGCGCACCAGCTCGCGCGCCTTACGGGCGGCCATCCGGGCCTGCGCCGAGGACACCGCCTTCTGCACGATGGTCTTCGCGTCGGCCGGGTTGGCCTCGAACCAGTGCTGCAGGTGCTCGTTGCAGGCACGCTGCACGAACGACTTGACCTCGGTGTTGCCCAGCTTGGTCTTGGTCTGGCCCTCGAACTGCGGCTCGCCGACCTTGACGCTCACGATGGCGGCCAGGCCCTCACGGATGTCGTCGCCGGTGAGGTTGCCGTCCTTCTCCTTGAGGAGCTTCTTCTCCTTGGCGTACTTGTTGACCACTGTGGTCAGCGCCGCGCGGAAGCCCTCTTCGTGGGTGCCGCCCTCGTGGGTGTTGATCGTGTTGGCGAAGGTGTGGACCGACTCGGAGTAGCCCGAGTTCCACTGCATCGCGACCTCGAGCTCGTGGCCGGTGCCCTTGACCGTGTAGCCGACGACCGAGTTGTGGATGGCCGACTTGGTGCGGTTGATGTGGCGGACGAAGTCCACCAGGCCGCCCGGGTAGTGGTAGGTGCGGGTCTTCACCTTGTGTTCGACCGCTTCCGCGGCGACCACCTCGGCGTCCTTGGGCGCCTCGGCGGTCTCACTGACCACCTCGTCGGTGATGTCACCGACGGCGACCCGCTCATCGGTGAGCTTGATGGTGAGGCCCTTGTTCAGAAAGGCCATCTCCTGCAGGCGCCGCGCCACGGTCTCGAAGTTGTAGGTCGTGGTCTCGAAGATGTCCGGATCGGCCCAGAACCGCACCGTGGTGCCGGTCGCCTTGATCGGCTCACCCTGGATGAGCTTGCCGGGCTTGGCGTCCTTGTAGGTCTGGTTCCAGTGGAAGCCGTCGACGTCGATCTCGACCTCGACCTTGGTCGAGAGCGCGTTCACCACCGAGATACCGACACCGTGCAGACCACCCGACACCGCATAGGAGTCGGAGTCGAACTTGCCACCCGCGTGCAGCTGGGTCATGACGACCTCGATCGTCGGCACGCCCTGGGCGTGCATCCCGACCGGGATGCCACGACCGTCGTCGATCACCTCGACGCCGCCGTCGGCGAGCAGGGTCACCTCGACCTTGGTGGCGTAGCCGGCCATCGCCTCGTCGACCGAGTTGTCCACAACCTCCCAGATGAGGTGGTGCAGACCGCGCTCACCGGTGGAGCCGATGTACATGCCAGGGCGCTTGCGCACCGCCTCGAGGCCTTCGAGGACCGTGATGGAAGAGGCACCGTAGCCTGAATTGTTGCCCGATGCGTTGGAGTCGTTGGCAGCCACTTCTCGGTAGCTCTCCTTACTTGCTGATCCCTGGCGCAGCGATCCGGGCAGCACGCGCACGGCCCCGAAGAGCCATCAGATATCACGGACTGCACAGCACGCGCCGAGGGTTCGCCGCTGGTTACGTCACCATCCTACTGGTAAGCCCAACTTACAGTGCACCTACGACACCCCTGGCTTCGCCGTGAATGCGAGAAATCGTCTCACCGCGAGACATTTCCGCCTCTACGGGAATTTTGCCGGTCGTGGGAGCGAATAGGCTGCGCGTCCGAGCCTGCGGTCGTGTGGTGCGAGATCCGGCACATTGCCCGGGGTGAAAGTTATCCACAGGCGTTGTGCACATGTCTACAACTTCGGGTCTGAGAGCGGCGCAGGCGCAACGGATCTCGCCCCGGTCACCGCGCGGCTACCCGTAGGTATCGCGCGGGCCACGGCCCTTGATGTGGCGATCGCCCTTGCGCCAGCTCGGCGCGGCGGGGCCGGTGATGCGCAGTGAGGTGACCACGCCCTGGCCGACCGCGGCATTGATCTTGGCCAGGATCTGGCCCTGCAACATGCGCAGCTGAGTGGCCCACGCGGTGGACTCCGCGGCGATCTTGAGCACACCGCCTTCGAGGGTCACCGGGGTGGCGTGGGACGCGATGTCCTCGCCGACCACACGCGGCCAGCTGCCGAACACCGTGCCCTCGGCTACCTTGCCTGACCAGCCACGATTCTTCGCGAGCGAGCCGCTGAGCGCGCCGAGGAGCTGGGGATCACGGGCATCGGGGCCAGAGCCGGACCAGCCGCTGCGGCGCCTGCCGCCGGCCCGCAACTTGCGCACCGGGGAGGCCCGGCCCTGCCCGACGGACTTGCCACTGGCCTTGGCCGCGGCACGCGCCTCTTCCAGCGCACGGCGGGCCAGATCGATGCCGCGCAGCTCCGGTGCGGGTTCTTCCGGCACGGGGTTCCGCCTTCCGGTGTCGAGGGTGGCCGAGTGTGGATGGAGTCTACGCCGGGGCGCCGACGGGCTCGTCGAGCACGGATCTGGCATATGTCCAGCATGTTGCTGGTTTTCCACAGGGGCTGGGGATAACTATCGCGATCTGTGCATATCTTCGGCGTGTTCGACGACGTCGGGGACGATCTGTGAGATACGCCGGTCGGCCTCGCCGGTCGTTTGCACACGCAACGGTTCGGCGGCCAGTTCCGACGGCACGTCCTCGGCCACCGCGGCCGTGATCAATACCTGCTCAGCACCCGCGGCCACCTCCGCGAGCGCGGCGCGGCGGCGGCGGTCGAGCTCGGCGAACACGTCGTCGAGCAGCAGCACCGGTTCGGAGCCCTCACCGCGCAACAGCTCGAACGAGGCCAACCGCAGCGCGAGCGCGAACGACCAGGACTCACCGTGACTGGCGAATCCCTTCGCGGGCGCGCTGCCGAGCAGTAACTCCAGATCGTCGCGATGTGGACCGACCAGACAGACCCCGCGATCGAGCTCCCGGTTCCGCGCGGCGGCCAGCTCGCGCAGCATGATCTCGTGCAGCAGCTGTGCATCACCCGCCGCGGGCACCCTGGCCGGATCGAGGAGTTCCGGTGGGAGATACCCGGAGCGGTAAGTGATTGCGGCAGGGCGTGATTCGGGGGCGATTGACCGATATGACTGGGACAGATGGGGATACAGGTCGTGGACCAAGCGCAGCCGCTCGGCGAGCAGCACCGCCGCGTGCTCGGCGAGGTGCCCGTCCCACACATCGAGGGTGCCCAGATCGGCACGCGAACGAGATTGGCGCCCAGCGGTTTTCAACAGGGCAGAGCGCTGCCGCAGCACCTTGTCGTAGTCGGCGCGGACACCGGCGAGCCTGGGCAACCGGGCTGTGCACAACTCGTCGAGGAACCGGCGCCGCTCCCCCGGATCCCCACGCACCAGCGCCAGATCCTCCGGCGCGAACAGCACAGTGTGCAGAATCCCCAGGATTTCGCGTGAGCGGCGCACCGGCGAGCGATTGATCTGCGCGCGGTTGGCACTGCCCGCCTTGAGTTCCACATCCACGCGCAGTTCCCGGCCCGTGTTCACCACGGTGGCCCCGATCCTGGCCTGGGTGGCGCCCATCCGGATCAGCGGCGCGTCGGCGGAGACCCGGTGCGAGCCGAGCGTCGCCAGATAGCCGACCGCCTCGAGCAGATTGGTCTTGCCGTTGCCGTTTGCCCCCAGCAGCACCGTGCGCCCTGGGGACAACTCGAGGTCGGCGTGTTCCCACGAACGGAAATCACGGACCGACAGCTCACGTATGAACATGCAGGCCTAGCCGCCCCCGCCGGCTCAGCCGGGCAGCCGGACCGGCATCAACAGGTAGATGTACTGGCTCTCCAGCGCCGCGAACGCGCCCGACTCGAGCACCTTGGGCTCCTCGTCGGAGGCGGGCAGCAGCACGGCGGGACGGCTGGGGGTGGTGAACCCGAAGGTGACCCGGTCGGTGTGCAGCGCGGCCAGGCCCTCGGTCAGATAGCCGGGGTTGAACGCGATGGTGAGCGGTTCGCCGCGGAAATCCGCTTCCAGCCATTCCTCGGCCCGGCCCGCGTCGTCCCCACCCGCCGACAGCAGCACGCCGTCTGTGGAGAACTCGAGACGTACCTGGGCACCGCGCTCGGCCACCAGGGCGACGCGCTTGATCGCCTCCGACAGCACGGCGACGGGCAGGGTGGCGATGGAGGTGTGCTCCTTGGGGAGCAACTGGCGGAACTTGGGGAATTCCGCGTCGAGCAGCCGGGTGGTGGTGCGCCTGCCGCCGTTGACGATGCCGAGCAGGCCGTCGGCGCCGCCACCGCTGCCCAGCGACAGCTGCACCGGTGCCTCGGCGGCACCGAGGGTCTTGGCGGCCTCGGACAGCGTGCGCGCGGGGATGAGCACCGCGGTCTCGATATCGGAGCGGGTCGGCTGCCACTGCAGGTGGCGCACGGCGAGGCGGAAGCGGTCGGTGGCGGCCAGCACCACGTCGTTGCCCTCGATCTCGACCCGGATGCCGGTGAGCATCGGCAGGGTGTCGTCGCGGCCCGCGGCGACGGCGACCTGGCCGACGGCCTCGGCGAACACGTCGACGGTGAGTTCACCGGTCTGCTGCGGTACCTCTGGCAGCTGGGGATAGTCCTCGACCGGCATGGTCGGCAGGGAGAACTTCGCGCTGCCACAGGCGATGAGCACGCGGGTGCCGTCGACGGAGACATCGACCGGCTTGTTCGACAGCGACTTGGTGATGTCGGCGAGCAAGCGGCCCGAGACCAGCACCTGGCCGGGACCGGCGACCTCGGCCGCGACGCGCATCTGCGCGGAGACCTCGTAGTCGAACCCGGAAACCGTCAGGCCGTTCTCGTCGGCCACCAGCAGCACACCGCCGAGAACAGGCACCGGAGGCCGGGACGGGAGACTGCGCGCCACCCAGGCCACCGATTCGGCGAAGTCCTCTCGGGCGACCCGAAACTTCATGCTCGCAAGCTCCATCGCCCGATTTGTCCTCTCCGAGTTTCGAATCCGTGTGCGGGTGTGTGTCAGCGGAGTTGAACTGCTGTGTCGGCCGCGCCATGAGTCTCGCACAACCGACCGACAACCAAACGGTACCCGTGCAGTGCGCGAACTCCGCATCGACCCTCCCGGCCGATTCCGCCTCGTCGAACCACCCCGCTCCTCCTTGCCTGCCTGTGAGTGAACAACCGACGAAGCCGAGCCTCCCCAACCGAGTTTCCACACACCCTGTTTTAAAAGAAGTCTCTCTAGAAGGAGAACTGAAGTAGTAGTAGGCACTGTGGAATCTGTGGATTTCGGCCGAATCCGCAGGTCAGCGGGCTCGGCGGCATGGGGATGGCCGTGGAGTGACTCGAGGATGAATCCGCGGTGTCTGTGGAGATACGAAGTTGTCCCGAATCCATCCTCGAGTTGTCCTCGAGTTGTTCCACCGGATTCACCCAGTTGTTCACACCCAGCGCCACCCTGGTGGCAACGGTGGGGATTCCTCGAGGACTCCACAGGGACTCCTCGAGGAATCCACAGGCCAGATTCGGTGACGCCGCAGGTCACCGCTAGTGCACAGGTGTTAGTGGAGCGTCTTGTGGATGATGTGGACAACTGCCTGTGCATGAACGCTGCACACCCGCGCCCAACACCCTGTGCACCGACCGGTGCACAAAGGTGTGGATTCCTCGAGGAGTCCACAGGAATTCCTCGAGGAATCCACAGGGCAAAAAAGAACACCGCCCCAGGTCAGGGCGGTGTTCGGGGTTGGGGATGAAATCAGCGGGAGCGCTGTTTAATTCGGGCTGTGAGTTCTTGGACCTGGTCGTAGACGCGACGGCGCTCGGTCATCTCCTTGCGCACTTTCTTCTCCGCGTACATCACCGTCGTGTGGTCGCGACCGAACGCCTGGCCGATCTTGGGCAGCGACAGATCGGTGAGCTCACGGCACAGGTACATCGCGATCTGGCGGGCCTGCGCCAGCGGACGCGCCTTGCCGGGCCCGGTCAGCTCCTCGAGCGTGGTGTTGAAGTACTCGGCGGTGACAGCCATGATCGTCGCCGCGTTGATCTCCAGCGCCGCGGTGTCGGGCATCAGATCGCGCAGCACCACCTCGGCCAGCGAGAGGTCGAGCGGCTGACCGTTGAGCGAGGCGAACGCCGTCACCCGGATCAGCGCGCCCTCGAGCTCGCGGATATTGCGCTCCACCCGGCTCGCGATCAGCTCGAGCACGTCGTGCGGCACATCGAGCCGGTCCATCCGCGCCTTCTTGCGCAGGATCGCGATGCGAGTCTCCAGCTCAGGGGGCTGCACATCGGTGATAAGGCCCCACTCGAAGCGGGTCCGCAGCCGTTCCTCCAGGGTGGCCAGCTGCTTGGGCGGGCGATCCGAGGACACCACGATCTGCTTGTTCGCGTTGTGCAGGGTGTTGAAGGTGTGGAAGAACTCCTCCTGGATGCCTTCCTTGCCCTCGATGAACTGGATGTCGTCCACCAGCAGGATGTCGGTCTCGCGGTAGCGGCGCTTGAACGCGACCTTGCGGTCGTCGCGCAGGCTGTTGATGAAGTCGTTGGTGAATTCCTCGGTGGAGACGTACTTCACCCGCATACCGGGAAACAGTCGCTGCGCGTAGTGGCCTGCCGCGTGCAGCAGGTGGGTTTTGCCCAATCCCGAAGCGCCCCAGACGAACAGCGGGTTGTAGGCGCGTGCGGGAGCCTCCGCGATGGCGACCGCGGCAGCGTGCGCGAACCGGTTGGACGCGCCGATGACGAACGTCTCGAAGGTGTACTTGGCATTGAGACTGGCCGACGACGAAGACTGCGGCGGCGCCTCGGGCGACTTGTTGAAATAGGTCGGCCAGTTGTTGCGGTTGCTGACCACCGGTTCGTCGTCGACCGGCTGGGCACCGGGCTGACCCGGGAACGGCTTGTCCTGGCCCTCGGCGCTCGGCTCCTCGGCGCGGGCGGCGGCGGGCTCTTCGGACGGCCTGCCGCGGTTCGGTGCGCGCTGCGGCGGGTCGGGAGTGAACAGCGACTCCTGCCCGGAGTGGTCGCGGCGCGGCGCGGCCGCCTGCTCCCTGCGCGCGGGCGGTGCGGTCTCGGGGACCCGCTGGTCCGGACGCGCGCCACGGAACTCACCGCGGCCGCCGAACTCGGCACCGGGATAGTCGGGGACCGGGTACGCCACGGTCGGCTCGAAATCGGAGCCGGGGAACTCGTTGCGCTCGCCTTGGTACTCGGATGGCTGGGTGTATTCGGACGGTGGCTGCTTGTATTCCGATTGCTGGCCGTACTCCGAGGGGGCCTGCTGGTATTCGGGCTGCTGGCCGTACTCCGAGGGCGCCTGTTTGTATTCCGCGGGCTGGCTGAACTCCGACGGTGCCTGCTTGTACTCCGGCTGCTGCTGGTATTCGGGCTGTTGCTGCTGGTACTCCGGTTCGGCCGGGTAGTCGCGGTGCCCCGCGTAGTCGTTGCGCTCGCCGTACTCGCCGGCCTGCCCGGGGTACTCACGGCCGCCGTAGCTGTTCGGGTACTCGCCGTTGGCCGGATAGTCGGGGGACGACTGATAGTCGCCGCCGTACTCACCGCCCTGGGCGGGGTACTCGCCCGCGCCGTAGCGCGGCCTGCCGTACTCACCGCGAGCGGCGTAATCGGGAACGCTGAAATCGGGGCCGGGATAACCGGCGGGCGGGCGCACCTGCTCGCGCGGACGCTCCGGCCTGCTCGTCATCCTGGCGTGCCGGGGCGAACTACCTGCCCGCTCCCCCGCGGCCGGGCTCGGCGCGGCGATGCGCACTCCGAGTCCTTCCACTTGGGGGCCGAGCCTGCGGCCGAGCGATCTCAGGATCGGCTCGCGCAGATCGCGCTCGATCGCCTCCTGTGCCAGCGACGACGGGACCGACAGCAACGCGAAACCCTGCGCGACGGTGAGTGGCTTCACCAGCTTCAACCAGGCCTGCTGCGCACGACTCACCGCGGGGATGGCGCCGTCGGCAGAGCCGGTGGTGAGCTCGGCAACCACCTCCGGCCACACTGTGGCCAGCACGTTCTGCTCGTCGTCCATACAGCGTCCTCCCCGGACCGGTTTGTTGGGGCCCACGGCCTTCGCGCACGCCGGAAAGCACCCGCGAACAGGTGTGATCCAGTGATCCTGCGTACAACCGAAGCCGGTTCGAACGCTGTGGCCCGGTGATTCCGGACTGCGGCGCGGGCACCGACGGCCCCACGAATATGCCACTGCGGCCGTCTGTCCACATAATTATCCACAGATGTGGACAAACCTGGGGATAAAGGAATTCTGCCAGCGTGTGGCAGCGAATGGGGCTGGACCTGCGGTTCTTCAGCAATCCCCCGGCTACAGAGGTTAGCTGGCCGCGCCGCACAACGCCAGGGGTGTGGAAGAACTCACGAAAAGTGGCCGGATGCGTCACTGTGCCCGGGCGTGTCGTGCCTGGTCGGGCTCCGCCCCCGTCGAACAAGCGCCGATCCCTTGGTCCGTTCGGGTGTCCGGTAGCCTTGACCCTGTGCCGGTGACAGGTACGTGGGGGCCGAGTTTGACCCGTTCCTTCGGGGTAAGTACCCTCGTACAGTCACCCCTTGGCGCGGTTGGCGGCTGTCTGCTGCACATCGATCGCCAAGGCAATCTGTGCGTAGACCGCGGTCCGCAGCGCAGACAAATCATTTGTACAGACTTCGGGCGCCGAATGGTGCCCACCTACTACAGGAGTGTTGACCGTGGCCAAGGGCAAGCGGACGTTCCAGCCGAACAACCGTCGTCGGGCGCGCGTCCACGGCTTCCGTCTCCGGATGCGGACCCGTGCGGGCCGCGCCATCGTTGCGGCGCGTCGCCGTAAGGGCCGTACCGAACTGACTGCCTGATCGCGCGTAGTCGGACGCTCGGGTGTTGCCTGAGCCGTATCGGTTGCACCACCGTGCCGAATTCTCCCGCACGGTGCGCCGCGGTCAGCGAATCGGGAGGCGAGATCTCGTCGTACACGCGCTTACGCTCGGGTACGACGATGTCGCCGACGGCGATTCCCTGGTCCGCGTAGGCGGTCCTCGGTTCGGGCTGATTGTCAGCAAGGCGGTGGGTAACGCGGTGGTTCGCCACCGGGTGGCCCGCCGCCTGCGTCATATGTGCGCCCAGGTGGTCGACGAACTACCGGTCGGCACCGACGTCGTGATCCGGGCACTCCCCGGTGCCGCTACCGCCGATTCCGCCGAGTTGCTGCGCCAGCTGCGCACCGGCCTGCGCAAGCTCGGCTTGCGTGGGACACCGGAGCTCGCGCTCGGTCGCACCCCGGCCGGTGAACGGTGATGAGGACCCTCACCCGCCTACCCGCGAAAGCCTTGATCTCGCTGATCGAGCTCTACCGGACCTATGTCTCCCCCACCCGGATGCCGATCTGCCGGTTCACCCCCACCTGCAGTGAGTACGCGGTGACTGCCTTGCGTACCCGCGGGTTGGTCGTCGGATCGACACTCACGGTCGTGCGGCTCGCCAAATGCGCGCCCTGGCACCCTGGAGGGTGGGATCCCGTGCCAGAGCGCGGGTCGAATGCCTGCACAAAGTCATCGCCCGCGCTGATCGGCGATACGAACGACGGGAGTACCTAGAGCCGTGCTCGACATCATCTATTGGCCGGTATCCGCAATTCTGTGGTTCTGGCACAAGGCCTTCGGCTTTGTGTTCGGCGCCGACAGCGGGCTCACGTGGAGCCTCGCCGTGGTGTTCCTTGTCTTCACTCTCCGGCTGGTGCTGTACAAGCCGTTCGTGAAGCAGGTGCGCACCACCAAGCAGATGCAGGAACTGCAGCCCCAGATCAAGGAGCTGCAGAAGAAGTACAAGAACGACCGCGAGACCATGGCGCGGGAAATGCAGAAGCTACAGAAGGAACACGGCTTCAACCCACTCATGGGCTGTCTGCCGGTCCTGGTGCAGGTGCCTGTCTTCCTCGGTCTGTTCCATGTGCTGCGCTCGTTCAACCGCACCGGCCACGGCTGGGGTCAGCTGGGCATGTCCGCCTACGACAACGCGCACACCCCGAACTACATCTTCAGCGCGACCGACGTCCAGTCGTTCCTGAGCGCTCGCATCTTCGGTGCGCCGATCGCGTCCTTCATCACCGCGCCCGTCAGCGAGATGCAGGCGTTCGCCGATTGGGGTGGCACGCCGACCAAGCTGAACATCGCGATGGTCGCCGTTCCGCTGATGATCATCGCCGGTCTCGCGACCCACTTCAACGCTCGCGCCTCGGTGCAGCGGCAGACGCCCGAAGCCGCTGCCAACCCGCAGGCCGCCATCATGAACAAGCTGTCGCTGTGGGTCTTCCCGCTCGGCGTGATGGTCGGTGGCCCCTTCCTGATGATCGGCATCCTGCTCTACTGGGTGGCCAACAACATCTGGACCTACGGACAGCAGCACCTGGTGTTCGGCCGGATGGAAAAGGAAGACGAAGAGCGCAAGCAGAAGAAGCTGGAGCTGCGGTCGCAGAACGCACCAAAGCCCGGTGCCAAGCCGGTCGACGTCCGCAAGAAGCAGGACGCCCCTGCCGATGACGAGCCGTCGGCGAACGGCACCGCGGCGACCAACGGCACCACCCCCAAACAGTCGGCCAAGCAGGGCGGCGGCAAGCGCAGGCCCGGCGGGCAGCAGCGGCCGGGTAACCGTGGCCGTGCGAACCAGAAGCGTAAGCGCTGAGACGCGATCGGATAGAGGGAATCCAATGACTGTTGAGACCGAGACCGACGGAGGGGACGCCACTGTGGCGACGACTGCTGTTGACGTCGTGAACGACGCCGAAGAAGCGTTGATCGAAGAGGGCGAGATCGCCGGCGACTACCTCGAGCAGCTACTCGACGTGCTCGACTTCGACGGCGATATCGACCTCGATGTCGAGGGCGACCGCGCCATCGTGAGCATCGACGGCGGCCGCGATCTGACCAAGCTCGTCGGGCGCAACGGTGAAGTGCTCGACGCGCTGCAGGAGCTGACCCGGCTCGCCGTGCAGCAGGCGACCGGCGTGCGTAGCCGGCTGATGCTCGATGTGGCCGGCTGGCGTGCACAGCGCCGGACCGATCTGAGCGAGATCGGCGTCGCCGCCGCGAAGCGGGTGCTCGAGTCGGGAGCGCCCGAGGCGCTGTCCGCGATGACTCCGTTCGAGCGCAAGATCGTGCACGACGCCGTGGCCGATATCGATGGCGTGGCGAGCGAGAGCGAAGGCGTCGAGCCGAATCGTCACGTGGTGGTAGTGCCCGAGTAGGCTTACCTCCGCCGTAACCACGAATGATGTGATTAGGCCTCCGGTCTCGGACCGGGGGCTTTTTCATTGCCCTCAACGGAGAAGGATGTTTCACGTGGAACGAGAACTGGGCACGCCGTCCGACGAGCTGGAACCGCCCGCCGCCGCTGCCCGGGTGTTCGGCGACCGGTTGGATATCGCCCGCCGCTACTACGCGGCGCTGGCGACGGCCGGCGTGGAGCGCGGTCTCATCGGCCCGCGCGAGGTTCCCCGGCTGTGGGAGCGTCACATCCTCAACTGTGCCGTCATCGGCGAGTTGATCGATGAGGGCACGTCGGTAGTCGATATCGGCAGCGGAGCCGGGCTTCCCGGAATCCCGCTCGCCATCGCCCGGCCCGACCTTCGCATCACTCTCGTGGAACCGCTGCTGCGTCGGACGATCTTCCTGAGCGAGTTCATCGAAGAAGCCGGGCTGGATGTCACTGTGGTTCGCGGTCGTGCGGAGCAGTCCGGCGTGATCAAGGAAGCGGGCGGTGCGGATGTCGTTACTTCGCGCGCGGTCGCTCCCCTCGCCAAACTCGCGCACTGGTCGCTCCCCCTCCTCCGCGACCACGGACGCATGCTCGCTCTCAAAGGAACCAGCGCCGCCGAAGAACTCGAGCGCGACGGCGCCGAGCTGATCCGTGATGGCGCCACCGATCTCCGTGTTGTCGGATGCGGTGCGGGCATCGTAGAAATCCCCACCCTCGTCATCAGTGCCGAACTCCTCCCCCGCGCCGAGCGTCCGACTCGTCGTAGCGAACGCAAGGCTGCCGGGGTAGAGAAGAAGGCGCGAAAGCGTCGCGAATCCTGATCGGCCTGAAATTTCGTCCACCGAGCGGGTTTGCGCGTTTCGTAACGTGACGAATCATGCCGAGGGTTGTTGTATGGGGTTGAAACGGGCCTACTTTCGATGGTTACGGAGGGGTGTCGCGTTCGCGGAGCAAATGTGTTTCACGTGGAACCCGAACACCCCTCTTCTCTCTGCGTGGATCGAACTGCGCAATCGGTGTACGGACTCCTCTAATCGGATGGTCCTCGTGGTGGATTCGCTCGCTCGGCTTGTTCGCATCGAGAAGTTGTTGATAGCTGTGTGTGCGTAACTGGGATGCGTCAGCCGTGCTGCTAGACGCCGGTGAGCCGAGTGTCACTGTCCGGGAAGCGTGTTGCCGTGAGTCGAGGACGGACATTCGGTTCTCTATCGCGCGGCGCCTGGGATGTGAGCTCATCGTTCATCTGGATCTGCGCGCGATCGGGCTGGCGGTGTGCTGATGCTGAGGGTTGCTTCTCGGCTGGACCCAGGGGTGCGTGGGTGATGTGGGTGATGTGGGTGATGGGGATTGTGGCTGGGATTGGATGGTCGGTAGTCCCAGGCAGGTTTGACGCTGTGTTTATTGGAGCGCTGGCGCGCTCGAGTCGCGGCCCCGAGGGGCCGCCGGTTAGCCACCGTTGCTTGCTCCTTCGTCGCCTACGCAACGGCGGCTAACCGGCGACCCGGCCGCGAACCGGCCACTGCGTGGCCGCCCCTCCCTAAGGGTCGGGGGTGGTGGTTGGCTACCGTCAGGGCGTGTCGCAATCAGTTGAACCGCCTGCTGTTCCCTTCGTGTCGAAGGTGGTAGCGGGGTTGCGGCAGGGTGCGGCATTCCTTGTTGTCGGGGCGATCGGGTTTCTCGTCGATGCCGGGACTTACAACCTGCTGGTGTTCTGGGATGGGGGATTCTCCCTCTCCGAGGGTGTGCTCTATCACTCGCCGCTGCTCGCCAAGATCATCGCGATCGTGGTGGCGACGGTGGTTACCTACTTCGGGAACAAGTGGTGGACCTACTCCCATCGCAAGTCCGACAGCCCCGGCCGGGAATATCTGCTGTACGCGATCGTCAATGTGGCAGCGATCCTCCTGCAACTCGGCTGCCTCGGGTTTTCCCGTTATGTGCTCGACCTGTCGTCACCGCTGGCGGACAACATTTCCGCCACCGTAATCGGCCAGACCATGGCGGTCGTATTCCGCTATTGGGCCTACAGCAAATTCGTTTTCACCGGCTCATCGGCAAGTGATGAGCAACACGCGCGGGGTGCGGCTACACCTCACTGACCACGCGAGGGTGCCGGGCGATTGATATCCTCGCCCCGCCCGCCGCGACGCCCAAACTTTTGCGTCACTCCCTGCGCCGGCGCAGTCGATACCGAGAATTTCGAGGACTTCATGGAGCAGTCGGCTACCAAAGCCGTGACCGAATCGAACGATCGGCGCGAGGCCGCGCCCGCATCGCTGCGGGGTGAACACTCAGCGCCCGAGCGGCTCGTGCTGGCCCGAGGCATCTTCACCGGGCCGTCGGCGCGGGTGAGCGACGACCTCTATGCCGTCGTCAAGGGGGGTGCCGCGGTCCGCGAGCGGCACTCGCTGCACCTGCCCAAGGGTGCGACCGCGCATACCAACACCTACTTCGGTCGGCTCGCCGCCAGCTACTGGCAGCGCTGGACCACCGTCACCGAGGTGTCGGTCGGCGCTCAGCTCGCGGTCGGCGGGAAAGCCAATGTGCGGCTGGTCGCCTCCGATATCGCCGGGCACCGCCGGATCATCGCCTCGCTGGTGGCGACCAGCAGCGGGTACGTCTCGCTCACCGCGCCGCTGGATCAGTATGTCGACGGTGGCGCGCTGTGGCTCGAGTTCGACGCCGTCGGGGGCGAACTCGATATCACCGAGCTCGCCTGGACCGCGCAGGCGCCCGAGAAGGTGCGCCCGGTCGCCATCGCGATCTGCACCTTCAACCGGGCCGAGGACTGCGCGCACACCGTCGCCGCGCTGGCGTCGGACGCGACCGTGCTTGCCGCGATCGACGCGGTGTACGTCGTCGACCAGGGCACCGACCTGGTCGAGGACCGCCCGCTGTTCCAGCAGGTCCGTCCCGATTTCGGCGACAAGCTGCGCTACATCCGCCAGCCCAATCTCGGCGGCGCGGGCGGCTTCACCCGTGGCCTGTACGAGGTGTCGGCGGCCAACGAGCACGCCGACGTCATCCTGATGGACGACGACATCCTCTGCGAGCCCGAGACCGTCCTGCGCCTGCAGGCGTTCGCCAACCTGACCGTCGAGCCGACCCTGGTCGGCGCGCAGATGCTGTTCCTCCTCAACCCCGACTACCTCAATGTCGGCGCGGAGGAAGTGCACCTGCACGAGCTCAAGCACGGCCAGAAGGTGCCCAAGGCGCTGCGCAACACCTCCATGCTCAAGAAGAACCAGGAGCGTCGGGTCGACGCGGGCTACAACGCCTGGTGGACCTGTCTGATCCCGGCCGAGGTGGTCGCCAAGATCGGGCTGCCGGTGCCGATCTTCTTCCAGTGGGACGACGTCGAGTACGGCATCCGGGCGCGCGAGCACGGTTTCGTCACCGTCACCCTGCCCAACGCCGCCGTCTGGCACGCCGACTTCTACTGGAAGGACTACGACGACTGGGCACGCTACTTCTCCACCCGTAACTCGCTCATCGTCGGCGCCCTGCACACCGATCTCGACGGCAAGGCGATCACGCGCGAGTTCTTCCGCTACATCGCCGAGCACCTCGTCGGCATGCAGTACGGCCTCGTGCACACCACTTTGCAGGGCATCGAAGACTTCATGAAGGGCCCGAAGGCGTTGCGCGACGGCGGTATCGACGCGCTGGCCGCCGCCCGCAGCACTCGCAACGACTATCCCGAGACCATCAAGCACCCCGCGGCCACCCCGCCGGTGAACTCCGCCGACATCTCCGTGCGCCGGGCCAGCGGCGAACCGAGCCGCACCACCCTGGTGCTGATCAAGCGCGCCATCACCCAGTGGACCGGCCGCACGCAGCCCGGCCTGATCGGGGTCACTCGTGAGGACGCGCACTGGTGGCACATCGGCCTGTTCGAGCACGTGGTGGTCACCGATGCCTCCCAGTCCGGCGTGCGGGTGCGTCGCCGGGACAAGGCCCGTGCTCGTGCGCTGCTGATTCGCGCCTACCGCACGCTGCGCAAGTTCCGTAAGGAACTCCCGGCATTGCAGGCCGAATACCGCAGGGCCGTACCGGAACTCACGAGCCGTGAGAACTGGGCTCGCCTGTACGGCATCGACCCGAGCTGACCCATGACCCGTTTCGTCCGGCCCGCCTCCGCGTCTGACGCGGAGGCGGTCGCCGGGTTGCACACCGAGCTACACGCGCATTTCGAGGTGTACCGTCCGGCCGACATCGTGCGCCGCACACGGCGGCTCACCCAGAACGACTACTCCGCCTGGCAACCGGCGCCACTGCTGATCGTCGAGGACGAAACACCGCTCGGTTTCGCGACTTACGACTTGTTCCAGCCGAGCAAGTGGTCGGCGGGTGAGCTACGGATCTCGGAATTCCTGATCACCGGGTCCTCGCGCGGCACAGGTGCGGGCGCGGCCCTGCTCGGCGCCGTCCACGAGGCAGCGAGCGCCGCGGGCGTAGCGGTGAGCGAGCCGAACCAGGCCGACCCGGATGTGTTCACGACCGTGGAGCGCTACATCGGCTCCCATGTCATCGACTTCGCCGACGAGCGGGCTCAGGCCGGGCACTGGTCCGCTCTGCGCGCCGAAGCCGCGGAAAAAGGCTGGCCCGCACCACGACTCAACGATCTGTGGCACCTCGACCTGCACGACGATCCCGAGCCCGGCCACCTCTACGCCGATGGTGAGGTCCCGTTCATCCTGCTGCCGGACGGCCGGGTGATCTCCGCGCGATTCCGGACGATCTATGTCAAGGAATACCTCGGTCACGGCCCGGAGAACCGCTGGACGCTGGCTCTGTCCGGGAGCGAGTTGCGCTCGGTGGGCGGGCTGGAGATCGACCACAGCTGGTCACGTGCGGAGAACCGTCCCGCGCTCGCGGTGACCATGGACGACGGCCGGCTCATGGTGAATTACTCCTACTACGCCAGCAATCACTTCGGCTCCGACTCGGGCACCATCGACTACGTCATCGATCTGGCCGAGGCCACCGTGTCCCCGCGCGCCCACGTCACCTTCGAACAGGATTAGCGAGATCATCAGGCACTGACGCAGTTCGGCTTTACGGCCGTTGTTCGCGTGAGTGCCTGATGATCAACTGCTCGGGTTCAGCGGCGGCCGCGTTCGCGGTAGTTCTTCCGCTGCTGTTTGCTGATATCGCGCCAGACCCGTTCGCGTTCGGCGGCAAGCCGCTTGTCGGTGCGGGCGGCCATCCACTCGTTTTCCTTGGCCAGCTTGCGATAGCTGGTCAGCCTGCGTTCGGCGATGGTGCCGTCGGCGAGGGCGGCCTGGACCGCGCAGCCGGGTTCGGTCTCGTGGGCGCAGTCGGCGAAACGGCAATCAGCGGCGAGGGATTCGATGTCGCTGAAGGTCTTGCCGATGCCGTCGGCGGCGTCGTAGAGGCCGATGCCGCGCAGGCCGGGGGTGTCGATGAGGGTGCCGCCGCCCGGAAGCGGTCGCAGTTCGCGGTGCACGGTGGTGTGTCGACCCTTGCCGTCCACGGCGCGAACAGCATTGGTGGCGAACACTTCGGCGCCGAGTAGTGCGTTGGCGAGGGTGGACTTGCCCGCCCCGGACGGCCCGATCAGCGCGACCGTGCCGCTGAGCACGGCGGTGAGCACCTCGAGACCGACCGCGGCAGCGGCACTCACGGCGACAACCGTCGCGCCGGGCGCGACCGCACGCACTTCATCGAGCGGAAGATAGTCCGCCGCATCGGCTTTCGTCAGCACCACAACGGGTTGAGCGTTGCTCTCCCAGGCGAGCGCGAGCATCCGTTCGATCCGCCCCAGATCGACATCGCCGTCGGCGGCCGAACAAATCAGCACGGTATCCACATTGGTGGCCAGCACCTGAGCCACCGAACGCCCCGACACCGACGATCGCATGATCGCCGAACGCCGTGGAAGCAGTCGCCGCACAGTGCCTTCCACATCGATACCGACCCAATCACCGGTACACAGTCCGGTGATGTCACGCGGGCAGGCGGCTCTCGCCGGACCGCTCGGCGTGACCACATCACATTCGCTGCGATCCATCCGAACGATGCGAGCAGGCGCGAGCTCACCGAGCAGTGGCAGATATTCAGAAGCTACGGCTTCGGTCCAGCCGTAAGGGACAAGCAGGTCGTAGTCGACCATGATGGGGAATCCTTCGTCGGGTGCCGAACCCGAACGACGGGTTCAGCGAGTAGAGGTGATGTCCGGAGCAACCTGGGCAGGCGCACAACCACGCCACCCGGCCACGGCAATCCACACGCGTGTACTCACGGACATCCACCTCCTCTCCAACGTTCGAACACCACTGTGCCCCACCACGCCGACACCCGGCAACTCATTTTCCGTGTGCTGCTTGCACCGTCGTCACATGGGCGAACTCGCGCTGTTGCGCGGCCCGATGACGGCACGCCTGTCCCGCATGCAGGTGTTCGGGGCTACGGTACGAAGACCTCAGTCGACTGGGGGAGGTTGGGCTTGTCGGTGCGGACCGTGACCTGGACTCGACCGGGGCCGGTGTTCGCGATCACGTCCTGGACCGGGTAGGTGCTGGTGCTGGTGGCCGGGATGAAGCGGGTCACCGAGCCGGTGGCGCCGCTGTCCAGGTTCTTCCAGTCGATGACAACGTTCACATCGCATGCCAGCGCGGTGGGCGCCCAGTTGCCGAGTGGGGAGAAGCCCTGCGAGACGCGCAGGGCGATGCTGTGGGTGGCGCCGGGCGCCACGCTCGGAGAATTGAGTGGTCCGTCGAACGTGGTGCCCGCCACGTTCAGGATGCCGACGCAGACACCGTTGCCGAGGGTCGCCACCGGCGCGGTCCTGAGTTCGTTCATCACGCAGGAGCGCGGGCCGACGTTGGACCAGCCGAGCTGGCAGGTGTCGTCCGCCTGGGCGGTGCCGGGTGCGGCGAGACAGAGCGCGGCGCCGGCGAGTACGGTCGCCGCGGTGGATGCGAAACTCTTTGCAAAGGTCACGTTTCGCATCGTAAGACCGAACGGCCGATTGCTGCCATAGGGAACTACCCCCTATTTTCGGGGGCTAGTCCGGCTTGCCGAAGTGTTCGTTGCGGCCCAGTGAGCGCAACCGGAACCATTCCTTGAGCCCGGCCGGGTCGCGGCGGGTCACCAGGAAGAACCAGGAGAATCGAATCCACTCCTGTGGCAACAGCTTGCGCATACCTGGCTGCGACATCAGGTAGCCGCGGTTGCGGTAGGTGAAGTAGCGCTTCACCGGGTCGTCCGGGTACTGGGTGTGCATCCGCCCGCCCAGGATCGGCTTGAATTCCTCGGCGCCGTTGGGATGCAGGTAGGCGGTTTGCAGGCAGGTGCCGAACGGCAGCCCGGAGCGGACCAGGCGGCGATGCACCTCCACCTCGTCACCGCGCACGAACAGGCGCAGGTCGGGCACGCCGATCAGATCCACGGCCTTCGCCGAGATCAGCGCACCGTTGAACAGCGACGCGATGCCGGGCAGGAAGTCCTCGTCACCGAGTTCCGAACGCAGCCGCCGCCACACCACACCACGGCGCAGCGGGAACGCGAGACGATCCGGTTCGTCGATATCGCAGACCACCGGCGACACCTCGACCAGGTTGTGCCTGCGCGCGCAATCGATCAGTGTCGCAAGCACTTCGGGCCCGTCGGGGCGGCCGTCGTCATCGGCCAGCCAGACCCAATCCGCACCCTGGGTGAGCGCGTGCAGCATGCCGAGCGCGAAACCGCCCGCGCCGCCGAGATTGTGGCGTGAACCAAGGTAGGTGGCCTCGATCGGCTGCTGCGCGACCAGTTCGGCCACCGCGTCCTCGTTGGCGTTGTCGACGACGATCAGATGGTCGACCGGACGTGACTGCGAGGCAAGAACTTTCAACGATTCGGCGAGCAGCTCACGGCGCTTGTGCGTGACGACCACCGCGATGATCCGCGCGGTGGGGCCGGTCTCGGTCGTGAGGTCGGCGGGTTCGGCGCCTGCGGGCAGCTCCGCGTCATCGGCCAGCACAATGCCCTCCGCGGGCAGCACAGCGGCAGGCTCGACAGGTGCCGGAGTCGCCTCGAGACGGTCGGTCATGCTGAACCCACCCGGCACGGCAGCCGGGGCAGCCTCGTCACGTTGACCGCTCATACCTGATTCTGCTCCAGTTTCTTCTCGCCCGCCGCGCCGTCGGCGCCCTCGGATTCCAGATCGCGCAGCACCTGTGCCACGTGATTACCCGCTTCGGGCCCTTCATACGCTCGCACAACCTCCTCGATCCCGCCTTGTTCGCGGATCTGACCGTGGTCGATCCACATGGCGGTATCGCAGAGCTGGGCGAGGAATTCATTGGAATGGCTGGCGAACACCAGGATGCCCGACCGCGCGACCAGCGACTGCAGCCGCGTGCGGGCCTTCTTCATGAACTCCGCGTCGACCGCGCCGATGCCCTCGTCGAGCAGCAGGATCTCGGGGTCGATCGAAGTGACAACGCCCATCGCCAGCCGCACCCGCATGCCCGTGGAGTAGGTGCGCAGCGGCATCGACAGGTATTCGCCCAGCTCGGTGAAGTCGGCGATCTCGTCGATCTTGGCCATCATCTGCTTGCGCGTCTGCCCGAGGAACAGGCCGCGGATGATGATGTTCTCGTAGCCGGAGATCTCCGGGTCCATGCCGACGCCGAGGTCGAACACCGGGGCAACCCGGCCGCGGATGCGCGCACTACCGCGCGAGGGTTCGTAGATGCCCGACAGCAGGCGCAGCAGCGTCGACTTGCCCGCGCCGTTGTGGCCGACCAGGCCGACCCGGTCGCCTTCCTTGAGCGACAGGTTGATGTCGCGCAGCGCCTCGACCACCACCACATCGGAGCTGTTACGCCCGATGGCGCCGCCCGCCTTGCCGAGGAACGCCTTCTTCAGCGACCGCGACTTGGCGTCGAAGATCGGGAACTCGACCCACGCCTCATGGGTTTCGATACTCACACGGCTCATCGAGAACTGCTCCTAAACCCAGTACGGGACGCGGGCACGGTACTGCTTGAGCGCCAGGATCGCGACGGCCCAGCCGACGACGGTGATCGCACCGACGATCGCCCAGTGATGCCACTCCGACGGCTCGCCGAGCAGGGGAGCGCGCACGATCTCCAGGTAGTGGTAGGTGGGGATGATCTCGAGCAGCTTGGCGCGGTCGCCCGCGCCGCCGACCGAGTCCTCCAGCGCCTTCGTCGACCACATCACCGGGGTCAGCACGAACAGCATCAGCGTCATCGAGCCGAGGATCGGGGCGATATCGCGGTAGCGGGTGGAGAAGATGCCGAACACGATCGTCACCCACATGGCATTGAGGAACAGCAGCAGGATCGCGGGGATCACCAGCAGGATCGACAGGTCCAGATCACGCCAGATCGAGAACGCCACCACCAGCAGCGCGTAGATCGCCGCATTGTGGATGAAGAACAAGAACTGGCGCCAGACCAGGCGATAGACGTGCACGCTCAGCGCCGAAGGCAACTGTTTGATCAGTCCCTCGTTGGCGATGAACACATCGGAGCCCTCGAGGATCGAGGCACTGATGACGTTCCACACGATCAGACCGACCGTCACATACGGCAGGTATTCGCTGATCGGCTGATCCAGCAGGGTCGAATACAGCAGGCCCATCGCCAGCGCCTGCAGACCGGTCGCGATGGTGATCCAGAACGGACCGAGCACCGAACGCCGGTAGCGCTGCTTGATGTCCTGCCAGCCCAGCGACAGCCACAGCTCGCGCTGATGCAGTCCGTCGCGCATGTCCTTGAACGCACGTCCGAACGTCTGCGAATCCGACACCATCGGCGTCTTCACCAGCAGTGGTGCGTCGGTGGTGTGCTCGGCAGCGGCGGCTTCGGCTAGCTCTGCGCCGGTGGGAGTGTCTTCGGAATGCACGGGGCTCTCTTCGGTACGCACGTCACCCTCATCGGAGACCGATTCGGGACGAGCGGCAGCGGCGGGCACGGTCCCCGACCTTACAGTGTTCTTTTCCGGCTGGCGCCGGGTGTTCGCGGCCCCGGGGGGCCTCGATCTTCCCTCCCGGCGGGCACTCCTTCGTCGCACCCTCTGGTCAGTCCAGATCGAGGCGGGCCGCGAACAAGGGACTCGGGGGGCCTACAGGTACTGACCGCCGCCCACATGGCCGCCTGCCTTGGAGTCGGCCGCGTGCATTCCCGGCGGAAGCGCACCCTGGCGCATCTGCTCGAGCTGGGCGCGGGCCGCCATCTGCTGGGCGAACAGCGCGGTCTGGATGCCGTGGAACAAGCCCTCGAGCCAGCCGACGAGCTGAGCCTGGGCGATGCGCAGTTCCGCGTCCGATGGCACCGAGTCGTCGGTGAAGGGCAGGGTGAGGCGTTCGAGTTCCTCGCGCAGTTCCGGGGCGAGGCCCTGTTCGAGCTCGCGGACCGAGGACTTGTGGATCTCCTTGAGACGCGTGCGGCTGGCGTCGTCCAGCGGTGCGGCGCGAACCTCCTCGAGTAGCTGCTTGATCATCGTGCCGATGCGCATCACCTTGGCGGGCTGCTCGACCATGTCGGTGAGCGACTCGGCCGATTCGCTCGCGGCCTTCTCGTCGTCGGGCACGACCTGTCCGTTGAACGCGGACGCGCTGTCGGCGTCGGCGGGCACGGTCAGTGGACGGCCGTCGGGACCGATCACGACGATGGATTCGGGGACATCCTCCGAGTGCGTCATATCCCCATCATTGCGTGTGTGCCGGGTTCGCGCTAAAACCCCTACGCGGTTACACCGAGAGGCCCCCTGCCCTTAAAGTGGCCACCATGACTTATGACGTCGCGAGGGTTCGGGGCCTGATACCGTCCCTGGGCGACGGCTGGATCCATCTGGACCCGCAGGCGGGAATGCTGGTTCCCGATTCGGTATCGCGTGCCGTATCAACGGGTTTCCGCACCTCCTCGTTTTCCCATATCGGCCGCCACGGTGCGGCATCGCGCAGCGGCGCGATCCTCGACGCCGCCAGGGAAGCGGTCGCCGATCTGGTCGGTGGAGATCCGGCCGGCGTCGTGCTCGGTCCCGATCGCGCGGTACTGCTGGCCTGGCTGGCCGAATCGCTGAGCTCACGCCTGGGCCTCGGTACCGGCATCGTGCTCTCCCGGCTGGACGACGAGGCCAATGTGGCCCCGTGGCTGCGCATCGCCAACCGGTACGGCGCGCATGTGCGCTGGGCCGAGGTGGAGATCGAGACCTGTGAGATGCCGTCGTGGCAGTTCGAGGAGCTGATCGGCCCCACCGCGCGCCTGGTCGCGCTCACCGCGGCCTCGCCGATCGTTGGTTCGGCGCCCGGTGTCCGGGTGGCGGCCGACCGCGTGCACGACGTGGGCGGCCTGCTGGTGGCCGACGCGTTCGGCGCGGCACCGTACGCGCTGATCGACATCGACGAACTCAATGCCGACGTGGTCGCGCTGAGCGCGCCGTCGTGGGGTGGCCCGCAGGTCGGTGCGCTGGTTTTCCGTGACCCCGCGTTCCTCGACCGGATTCCCTCGATGTCGCTCAACCCCTATGCCAAGGGTGCTGAACGCCTCGAAGTGGGCGGGCATCAGTACGCGCTTCTCGCCGGGCTCACCGAGTCGATCGACTTCCTCGCCGGACTCGACGAACGCGCCACCGGCACCCGTCGCGAGCGCCTCGAGATGTCGATCACCTCGCTGCAGGACTATCACGACCAGCTCTTCGACCACCTCATGCAGGTGCTGGAGAAGGTCGACAACCTCACCGTGATCGGCCGCGCCTCCACCCGCATCCCGACGGTCAGTTTCACGATGGCCGGGATGCAGGCGGAGAAGGTGGCGGCCAAGCTGGCCGATGCCAGGATCGGCACGGTCAGCGGTGTGCACGGCGGGAGCAGGTTGCTCGACGCGCTCGGTGTGAACGATGAGGGCGGTGCGGTGACGATCGGTCTGGCGCCCTATACGACCCGCTACGAGATCGACCAGCTCGGCCGCGTCCTCAGCGCCCTCGAATAACCCGCGCTAGTCGCGAACCCGCAGGATCACCTTGCCGAAGGTCTGCGATTCGTCGAGCATCTCGTGCGCGCGGGCCGCCTCGGTGACCGGCAACTCGGCGGAGATCACCGGCACGATCTCGCCCGCGACCACCCGCGGCCACAGTTGCGCGCGGACCGCCGCGATGATCTCGGCCTTGCTCCCCGGTCCCGATCTCGGCCTGCTGCGCACGTTGGTCGCACCGACGGTGCCCCACTTGCCCAGCAGCGCGGCGATGTTCAGTGTCCCGCTGACGCCGCCCTGCATGCCGATCACCACCAGCTGCCCGTGCGGCGCGAGCGCCTCCACATTCCGCTCCAGATACTTCGCGCCCATATTGTCGAGAATCACGTCGGCACCACCCTGGTTCGCGACCACCGCGACGAAGTCCTCGGTCCGATAGTTGATCAAGATCTCCGCCCCGAGTTCGGCGCACTTGGCCAGCTTCTCGTCCGACCCGGCCGTCACCGCGACCCGCGCTCCGAGCCCTCGCGCCACCTGGATCGCGTGCGTCCCGATCCCACCACCGCCGCCATGAATCAACACCAGCTGCCCCGATTGCAAACCCGCCGTCATCACCAGGTTCGACCACACCGTCGCCGCCACCTCCGGCAATCCCGCGGCCGCGACAGCATCCATCCCCGCCGGAATCGGCAACAGCTGCGTGACCGGCACCGCCACCAACTGCGCGTACCCACCTCCGGCCAGCAACGCACACACCCGGTCCCCGACCTGCCAGTCCTCGACCCCCGCCCCCAATTTCACAATCGTCCCCGCACACTCCAACCCGAGCACCGAACTGGCATCGGCAGGTGGCGGATAAAACCCCTTCCGCTGCATCACATCGGCCCGATTAACCCCCGCCGCAACAACTTCCACGAGTACCTCACCAGGCCCCGGCTCCGGATCGGCCGCCACGGTCCACTCCATAACCTCCGGCCCACCGAACCCATTCAGTTGAATCGCATACATGGTGGTAATCCTGCACCCGCATCCACCACACACAAGAACCCACGCCGCCACCGATCTGCGGATCAGCTACGATCCAGGGCAGGGAGACGTGGCAGAGCGGCCGAATGCACTCGCCTTGAAAGCGAGCATGGGTAACACCATCGGGGGTTCAAATCCCTCCGTCTCCGCCAAAGACCCGCAGGTCAGCCAGTGGACTTGCGACGCGGCCGAGTTCGAATCGGTCGAGCCGCTCCGGTCTTGTCACGGTTTGTCACAACCGCATTCAAACTGCGGGCAGCTTCGGCGAGGGCGTCAGGCTGGCTGTGGATGTAGGTGCGCATCGTGAACGCAGCGTCACAGTGGCCGAGCCAGGCCGAGACTATCGCAATCGGCACATTCTGTAGATGCAGCAACGTCCCGCAGGTGTGCCGAGCATCGTGCAAGCGGAGATGGCGGACCCCGGCAGCGTCACAGACCCGATGCCACTCGTGAGACGTTCGAGAAGGATCGACAGGGCGCCCGATCTCATCACTCACGACATACTTGCCCGACTCGTAGGCAGAGCCGAGTTCGAGCTTTTCGGCGGCCTGAATCGCCTTCGCCCGTTTGAGCGCAACCGTGATCGCGGGAGTGAGCGGCAGTGTCCGGCGCGACTTCTCGGTCTTGGTGGTCTTCTCGATCACCTTGCCGTCCACCTGGATGCGAGTGTTCTCGATCTTGACGGTTCCAGCGACAAAATCCACGTCTTCCCAACGCAATCCGCAGATTTCGCCGCGTCGAAGGCCCGACAACGCCAGGTGCCAAGCGTGCCCAGCCCGATCCCGATCAGCGACCGCGAGAATCTTGCGAACGTCCGCGGCGCTGTAGGTGTCCATCTCCTTGCGGGACCCCGGCACTCGGTCGACCAGATCAGCGACGTTGCGCGCCAATCGGCCCTGGCCCATCTGCGACCCGAGCACCTTGCCCGTGATACGAAGCATGGGATTGATGGTCTGAGCGTTCCATGTCTTGCACGGCCGACCGTGGGCATAGACGAACTCGCCGTCTTGCAGGTCGCTCACGAGGTCATCAAGGTGAGCCTTGGAGAGTTGCTGAACAGGCAACGAGCCGTGTCGGTCGCGCAGTGGTTGAAGCGCGTGGGTGTACGCGGCCTTGGTGCTCTTGGCGATGCGCTTGCCGTCGAGCCATTCCTTGCACGCCTGCTCGACCGTTGTCGTTGACCGGGCGACATAGGCACCCTGGGACACCGCAGAGGCCACATTGCCCAGGGCATCGCGGGCATCCTTCTCGGTGCGGTAGCGCTTCCTGGTCTGTCGACGCTTCCCGGTTACCGGGTCAGTACCGGCTTCAGCGGTGACCTGATACCGAATCGCCCCACTCTTCAGAGTGATCTTTTCGATCTGCGGCGGGAGCTGTCGCCTGCTCATGCTGCGGCAGCCTGGTCGAGACCGGCGATGTAGTCAGCCACGGCCTGTTCTGTGACGAGCCGACGACGACCGATCTTGACCGAGCGCAGCGCGCCGGAGCCGATCAGCTCGTAGTACTTGCTGTGCCCGATCGGGATCAGCTCCCGAACCCCGGCTTCATCGAGAAGCTTGGACATGACGTTTCCTCCCTATGCTGCGGATTGCTGAATAGTTGAAATCGGTTGTGGTGCAACGGTTTCACGTGAAACCGTCTGATCGCCTGGTGGGCTTTCCGTCAACGCGAGACGGGCCGTTGTGTACTCGGCACGGTTGTTGATCCGGGCAACGACGGCAGCCATGATCAGGTGCTCGCGCGGGGGTGCGTCCTTGTCACCGGGTCGGACCGGGGTGATCCGCAGGTGCGAGGTATCCGGTTTCACGATCCCGACCGCGGCCAGCGATTGCCGAACGAATTCGACGCGATCAGCCTTGTGATCCGGAAGGGTCTTGCCGGTCCATTTCTTCGACACCAGCACTCGCCGACCGGGCAGGCCGAGGGTGTCGCGGCGGTGCGCTTTGCCCTTGCACCGGCCGGGGACGGTCTTGTCGCTGGCGCCCTTGGGGACGATGCCGTAGCGCAACCACACCCCACAGCGCGGCGAGCACGGAGTGTGCTGCAACTCAGCGTGGAGGCGGTCGTAATGCACTGCTGTGCGCCGGGAGTCGGTCTCGAGGACATCGGCGATGGACTTGGTCAGGTACTTGGTCAGGTAGCGGACTCTGTTCTCGCACTCGTCGGTTCCGCCGAGGACCGCTTGCGGGTCGACCTGGTCGCCGAAGCGGATCACGTGTGCCGGGTCGAGGTCGTCAACGGTGTCCATCACGTCGAGCGCTTCATCCCAGCCCGTCAGGGGGCGGCGGGTGCGGGGGTCGACGAAGGTGTGTGCGTCGTAGTCCCAGATGGGCATCTTGTCGTCGCGGTAGACCTCGCGATCATGGTGGGGCCACCAGATCTGGCGGTAGGTCGCCGCGGTGACCTGTTCGAAAGTCTTGCGCGAGATCGACCCACGGATAGCGATGTGCAGGTGCGGGGCACCACGCTTCTGCGGTTCGACCGTCGCGAAGTACTGCACATCCCAGCCCACAGCACGACGAAGGTTCTGCACCCACCGGTCGAACAGGGCAGCGAAGTGGACGATGTCACGCGCCTGGCGGGTGTAGTCATAGGTTTCCGGGTCACGCGGGGAGCCGTCACCGCAGACCTTGCCGTCCTTGGTCTTGCCGCCCGTGCGGTGAATGGCACCGTAGGACGGCATGGTCAGGGTCAGGAACGTTGACGGCCGATACTTGCCGCCATAGAGCTTGCCGACCGTGGTCTTCTCGACCTTGAGCCGGGGCAGGTCCGGGGCATCCTGGCGCCGACGGGTCGACTTCGCTTTCCGGCGCGGCCTCTCATCCAGCGCAGGGAAGCGACCACGGACACCGAGCTCACGCAGTTCGGTATCGATCTCGGCAACCAGGACGCGGATGGCCTCGGCGAGCTCATCGTCTCCGTCATTGCGAGCCGCGTGGTAGTCGTTGAAGAACCGTGCCCGGTCGGCCAGCAGTGCGCGCTGTTCGTCGGTCGGCTCGGTGGTTTCAGAGATTGGTTCGGCGTCGAGGGTCCAGCCCTCCCGGAGTTGTGTCATCCGCAGGGAGCGAGCAGCTTTCGCGCAGGCGGGGCATTTGTTGGCGTCGGTGGCCTTGCAGGGTGCGCCGAGGTAGGTGACCGTCCCGGTTGCCGAGTCCACGGCCCGCATCGGGACGAGCCGGGTGCAGATGTCTTCCTTGTCGGCAGCGCTGGCGGCGATGTCTTTCAAGTTCGGCATCGCCCGGCGATCAGCGGCGGTTTGGCGGGCAGAATGGCCGAGAGAGGCCGTTCCGATGGTGTGTTCAGACATGGTGCGGCCTCCCTCGATCGCGGTGGTGGGTGGGGGTCATGCGGCTTTGCGGGTGGACGGGATGGTCTTGAATCCGGCCAGCGATTCGAACGGCACCACGACCGGGTCAGCCAGGGAATCGGTGCGGCGGAACGTGATCTCGACCAGGCCCGGGCCGACGAAAGCGACTTTGGCCTTCTGGGCACCGAAGCCGTGAGCGAAGTGATCAGCCCGGTTGGTCCACGAGTCGGGGCAGTGACCGGGCAACATCCGGGCACGGACCGTGTCGAGGGAGTCGCCGATCTGCACCGAGACAAGCCGCGGGATGAACACCCTGTCCCCGTCACGGGTAGCCAGCCCGCAGGCGGTGGTCATGGTGGTCCAGCGGCGGCGGTAGCGGAACCAGGTCAGGAATCGGGAGCGGGCACGGCCGGTGAACCAGCGCTCGAAGGTCTGCGGGCTCGATACCCGCCACAGCACCATCCCCGCGACTGCCCCACCAGCCACCCCGATCCCGGCAGGCCAACCGATCCACCAACCGGCCGCGACAGAAAGGCCGGCGGGCACCGACACCATCGGGAACAGGACCGCCCACCACACGATCACGAACGCGCCGAGCAGGATTCGGCCAGCGACGGTCAGCAGGGCATCGAGGGCTTCACCGGCCGGGTCACTGGCGGTGGTCGTGCTCATCGTTTCTTCCTTCGGGTGACGGAGGTCAAGGGGAACAGTTCGAGCTGAGTCGGCTCAGTCGTTCTCCGACGCTTCGGCGTTTGATCGGCCGCAGCTTGGACGACTGGATTGACTTGGGGCACAGCCTTTTTCGGTGGCTTGCGGGCGGTCATGCGGCGTCATCCCAATCGGAGTCGTAGTCGTTCCAGGCGGGGGCTGTGCCGGTTTCGGCGAGCATCGTCACGGCCACGGCGAGGGGATCCAAGCCGCGGGCTTCGGACCGGCACCGGCTACGCGCTTGGAAGTCGATGACATCGGCGGTGCGGCGGGTGGTGTTCTTCATGGCGGTACTCCTAGTCAGAGAAAGGGGTTGGTCGAGCTACTCGGCGTCGGCGTCGCATTCGGAGTCGTCGGGCTCGTAGTGGCCGCACTCGTAGCAGCGCAACAACGGCGTGAAAGTCGGGTCGGAATGCAGCGGTCCTGCTTTGTGCATGGGTTCGCCGCAGCATTCGAGGAAGTCGGGCATGTCAGTTCTCCAGTTCGGGAATGTCGGATTCGAGGAGCCCGCACATCGAGCAGACGTAAGGCCCGGTGACCAGTTCCGCCCAGGTGCCGTCGAGGACCAGTTCGTGTCCGTGGACGCGGCAGTGTTCAGCGGCAGCGCAGTCGTCACAGCGGACGGTGTCGCCGTCGTAGTCCCACCCGGCAGCGGTATCGGCGGTGATGAACTCGACGGCTTCGTTGGTCGTGGTGAAGCAGCCAGGCGTACCGGACGAGGGATGGAACACATCCCCGCACGCGTCGCAGTAGACGACCACGTGCGATTCGGTCTGGATCCCGCGTTTCATGCCGCCCACCCCTGCTCGTCGTCTTCACCGGGGATGAAGTCCGGGTCGAACGTGGAAGGGTCGAAATCATCACTGCTTGAGGTGGCGACCGGGGCCGGGGCGTAGGCGTCAACGATCGCGTCGGCCTGGTCGTCGTCGATCCAGTACGCGCGGACCCGAACGAACTCGGTGCTGCCGTCTTCGCCGACGTAGCCGACGCCGGGTGTGGTGTCGGGGATCTCGTGGCACAACGCCCCACGGTCCTTGGAGCCCTGACCGTGGATCATGGATGTCTGGGTGGGCTCGTCCAGGCGCAACCCGATCCGGACGGGGAACAGTTGCCGGAACGGCATCGTCTCCTTCGACGGGTCCTGCAACGCGGCGATGACCGAGACGCCGACCGCGCGACCTTGCGAGAGCAGCAGACCGAGGAGCCGTTCGAACTCGGTGCGCTGCTCACGATTGGCATACGCCGACAGGGCCGCCGCCTCATCGATGATGATCAAGATCAGCGGGGCATCGGTGGTCGGGACGTGCTTGCGGACACCGGCCGAACGCAGAGCCGAGGCCCGGTTCTCCATCACCTGCACGGCTTCGGTGAGCATCGCGAGGATGCCGTCAGCGGTCCACTGGAACCGCACCCACAGCTTCTCCCCGCGACCGAATTCCATCCCGCCCTTCGGGTCTGCCATCCACACATCCACGAACCCGGCTTTGATCGCCGGACCGAGGCCGCGGATGATCGACCACAGCACCGAACCCTTACCCGAACCGGTCGCACCGGCCAGCAGGATGTGGGCGTAGAGCACGCGCAGCAGCCACAGCCGACCGTCTTCCCGGATACCGGTCTCGACGGCTTCCAGATCAACCCCGGTCGACTCCACACCCGGCACGGTGACCGAGGCAGCAAGAGTGTCGAACGTACGCAGTTCGACCCGCAGGAAGCCCGGCGAGGTCTGGGACACAAGGACTTTCGGGACACCGAGGTACTGCGCCAGTGCGTCGGTGGTCTCGTCGTTCGTCCAATCGGTGAGCTTCTGCCCGCCGACCATCTGCACATCGATCGCGGCCCCGGACTCGATCAGCTCCGCCGACAACACGTTCGGCCAGTTCCCCTCCGAGCCCAGACCCAGCACCGGCCACATCAGCGACAGCTGCCGAGCGTCGGTCAGGATCAGGGCCGCGGTGCGCAATTCGGCCGGCATTCCGTCGAGGGGATCAACCTCGCGGCCGGGGTAGATGACGCCGTCGAGGTGACGCCACCACAGCAGCACACCAGCGGAAAGGACCGTCGAGAGCGCGACAATGGTCGTGACCATCACGCCACCGCCTTCAAGGTCGCGGTGTACGCGTCGAGCGCGGCGGTGAGCTGGTCAACGAGCGTGGCAGCGTCCACCGGCGGCATGTAGAGGTCTCCAGCACCTAGACCGACGACGACCATGCCGACTCGCTCGGAGTAGCGAACCTTGAAGGTGTTGTCGTCGGAGGTTGCGTTGATAGCCATGAACGAGTGATCAGTCATTTCAGTTGCCCCCTGTAGGGATCGGGACCGCGACAGGCAGCAACGGAGCCACCGGGCGCGGAGGAGAGTGGAAGGTCTGCACCGGCGCAGAAGCCGGGACAGGAGTCAGGGCCGCGACCGCGGGCGCCAAATTCGGCGTGTCGGTGTCAGCGGTCGTTGCGGGTGCGGTCTCGACGACCACGACGGTGGGAGCCGAATCGTGTTGTGCCGCACGTCGAAGCAGGACCAAGCCGTGCGTGTCGATCAGCAGGGCCAGCGGGGGAATCGCGGCCAACAGGGCACCGCCCCAACCGTGGCCGGTCAGGTAGGCATGGACCGAGTTGCTCGATACCGAGACCGCGGCCCCGCCGACTAAAATCCAGGAGAACCAGACCCGCTCAGCCGATTTCGGTGGCAGGGCGATCACGGCCATGGTGGCTTGGACGATGGTGCCGTCCACGATCACCGGGAACAACCACGCCAAACCGCGTGTAGTGCCGCCCATGATCGCGAGGTCTTGCAACGCCGCGAACGACAACCGAAACGCGGCCGCACCGATACCGATCAGAACGAGGACGGCGGACCAGCGAGCCCACCGCATTCCCGAGGACTGCTGATCCGCCGTGTCCATCGCTAAACCGCCTCAGCCTTGGCTTTGGCTTGTTCCTTGGCGGCGCGTTCCTCGGCGTCGTGGGTCATGACCAGGTCCGGCAGCGACTCGGCCAGCTGGCGGACGAGGTCCATGTCCAGGAACACGGTCGCGGTCTGTGAACCGTCGGTGTCCTTCATGCGCAGGCGCACGCTGGCAGGAATCACGCGGAGGATCCCGTGAGGCGTCGCCGGAAGGTAGTCGACCAGAACGGTGGCGATCCCGGTGGAGTCCATGCTGATGTAGGACATGGCGATCACGCGGCCTTGCGGGCAGCAGGCTCGTTGACCTTCGCACCGGAGTTGTCACCAACGATGCCGGTCGCGCGGATGTAGAAGGCGATCGACTTGAACTCGCCGTTGCCGACCACCCGAGGCTTGAGCATCAGCCCTTCCAGCTGGATCGGCCGGAACCCGGCCATCACCTCATCCGCAGACGGCATCGGGACGACATCGGAGATGAAAGTGATATCCAGGCCGGTGTTCTTCGCACCCTTGCCCGCACCGGCCGGGTCCATGACCGTGGCCTTCCACATCCGCTTACGGGAGCCGTTGCCGTCGCGGTCCATGTCGATCTTCTGCCGCTTGGGCGCATTGCGGTCCGAGCTGAACTCTTCGTCCGGCTCGATCTTGCCCACCAGCATCAGGCCCTGTGGGAACACGGCATTGAAATCGGTGGGAATCCACATGTCCTTGAGTGCCATGTCATGTCTCCTATACGTGGTTGAGGTTTATCCCCCCTAAACTCATACGATACGAGGGTGTCTGTTGCTGTTTAGGGGGAGTAAACCAAGAGTAGATGCCCGTACCGTCTGTCGTCAAGGGGTTCTAAACTCTGAGTTGTGGCTACCGAAGATGAGTTCGACGCAATCCGCAATGACCCGGATCCCATCCGGCGCGGGCTACGCGCTGGCGAACTCATCGCGGTCTACCAGCAGCGCTCGACGGAGCTAGCTCGACTGCGCAAAGCGGCGATCGAGCAAGCCAATCGCGACCTGGGGCTGAGCTTCTCCGAGATCGGCGAGCGACTCGGCCTGACCAAGGGTCGGATCAGTCAGATCCGCACGTCGGCCCCAGCACCTGAGCGGGCGTTCTTCGGTGTAGGCCCTGTTGCGATCGGCGTTCCCCGTCGAATCGGCCACGAGGAAGGGCGTGAGCGTGCCTACGTCGATGCCAACGATGAGGCAACGCGGACCTACCTACAGCGAAAGCTTGGCGAATTAGCCTTAACAACAACCGAATTCGGTATTAGCCCGGATACCGAGAACGTCCCGTCTGGTGACTGCATCATCGTCTGCGGCCCGAAGTCTGCACCGGTGGCGCGTCGTCTCCTGGCCGACGATCCGCTATTGGCGTTCGACCGCACCGAAGCGGGGTGGTCGATCATCGACAACCGTCGAGAAGGCCGGCACTTCTCGCCGTATCGCACTGACGGCACCCGCAAGGACATCGGCTACCTCTCGCGCCGAATCGCAGACAAACGCGTCATCGTCCACATTGCGGGCGTCACCGCTGTCGGCTCCGAAGGGGTCGCGCACTGGCTCAGCACCAACCTGAGCACGGTCTACGACCCGGCCGCGGAACTGACCGACTGCATCATCGAGTGCGAGTTCGACCAGGACCTCATCGTCACCGGCAGCCAGCTTCTGGCCGGACCGTACTCGGTGCTGGTATGAGCCTCACTGTCGAATCCGCGCAACTACCAGCCACATCCGGCGACGATCGCTTGGTGATCACCGACAATGCCTTGATCGTTCTCGACGGTGCCACCGCGCACGATCCAGCCATGCCGTCGGCGGGGGAGTATGTCGACTGTCTGGCTTCGGAGCTCGCTCGGTCGATCGGGGATGCGTCGCCACTTGCCGAGATACTCAAACGATCCATCTCGAGGACAACCGAATCGCTCGGAATCGTTCCAGGTCTTGCGCCGTCGAGCACCGTTGCCCTTGTCCGCGTCGAGTCGGACACCGTCGATGCGCTGATTCTCGGCGACACATCGGTAATCGTCGGTCAGCGCGGTGGAGACATTGCGACGTACACAGACGACCGGCTGTCACAGCTCGACCTACCCGAAGCAGACCTATACCGACGTTTCCTCGCACTGGGGTGGGGATACACCGGTCGGCACGGGAAAATCCTCGAGGAACTCCAAGTTGCCGAACGGGCGCGACGAAACCGACCACGCGGCTACTGGATCGCCGAAGCCGACCCCAGTGCGGCCGAACATGCGGTGCACGTCCAATTTGCACGTGATGAGCTGTCGTGGATCGTGGTTGCCACCGACGGCGCCTTTGACCTCATGCCCGCGCTCGGTTTGGGCTGGCATGAGGTAGCCCGGATGTCCACGCCCCAGCTCGGCGAACTTCTCGACCGCATTCACACCTGGGAGGCAGAGATCGATCCGGAGGGGAAGGCATTGCCACGAGCGAAGCGTCACGACGACAAGACCATCGCCATCGTGCGGTTCAGATGATCTCGCCACTGACCGCCCGCACTTGACTGCGCACCACGGGTCAAGTCAAGTACCATCGAGCTATCACGCAAGTGATGCCGAGCGGGCAGAGCGCCGTCCAACCGGCGCCCTGCCCTGATGGGGAACTACCTAGCCCATACTCGGCGGACCAGCACGATTGCCCCGGCGATCACGGCGACCCCTCCAAGGATCATGCCGTAGTCGACCGGGGCATCTTGCTTCCTCCGGCGATGTTCTGCCATTCCCATCACCTCCTTTCTCGGCGCGACACGGATCGGACCAGCGTTGTCCGTACCGCCCCTGAGCTGGAGGTGATCTCAGCCTACTTGAGCAAATCGGCCGAAATAGCAAGAACCGCAAGACCTTCCGGGCTTCCAGTATGGGCCTTCCTGCCAGGAGCCGTCCTACTGGAAGTTCGCAGGTAGAACACCATTTGAGCTACCGCGACCGAGCACCTGTCCGGTGTCCGTAGCTCCCGCGCAATCACCTCCCAGCACCATCACCATGAGGCGAAGAGCCCCAGCCGAACGTCACTTCGATCACGCAGCAGCGCAGTCGTTGAACGTCCCCGAGTTGCTGAGCGCCCGTCACTTTCACGAAGTGGTTGCTGAATTTCGCTATATAGAGTCAAGGGCGCCTACGGCGGCGCATGCGCGCCGCCGCCGCGCCGCGACGCGCACCCCAGGCTGATAAGGCGCCGCCTGGGCGCGTCGACCGCGTCGGCGACGAGCATGCGCCACCGGATGGCGACTGTTCCTCTACGAGCTCGCTTCTTCCAACAACCGAGCAGTGGACGAAGCCGACGAGGACCACGCCGCAGATTGCTGAACGGAATTCCGAGCCCGATTCGGCCGGCATAACTGCCCGAGCGACGGCCACCAGCACACCGACTCCCATACGGTGCTGCCGCACGAGCTTCGCTCGCTTGCCTTCTCATCACCCTGCCGCACCTGGTTGACCGCCCCCACTCCTGCCGGTCATGGATCGATCCCCGCGGGTATTCGGCTGGTTCGCCTGGTGGTCGGCTACGTCGTGGGCCATCTCCCAGTAGTGAACTCGCCTTGGTGGTAGGTGCAGATCCGGCCGCCGTCACTTCCGGTCGAGAGCGTGGCAGCCGGGGATGACGCGTGCCTCCGGTTTCCTCTCCGGGGTCGGCGGAATCTGCCGAGAGGCGTACCAGACCACCCCCACCCCGGCAAGGGCCAAGCGTTGTCACCACCCGAGGGGGTCACCAGCGGCGACGTGATTTCGGGGGTCATCTCACCCCAGGGATAGCAGCCGGGTGACCCCCTCGGGCGGTGAGCCCTTGCCGGGGTGGGGGCGGCCTGGTCCGGGCTGTGCCCAGATCCCACCAACCCCGGAGAGGAACCCTCCCATGGACACCTACTGCGTCATCCCCAGCTGCCACGCTCTCGACCTCGCCATCATCGAAGGCGTCCAGATCTGCACCTACCACGCCTGGGTCGTGCACTACTGGGAGCTCGCCCACGCCGCAGCCAACGCGCCGGTCTGCCTCACCAAGGCCCACCGCATCCCCGCCGATTGCGACATCGATCCCCTCGACCACATGGGCCTGTAGGAGGTGGGGGCTTCGGCCCCTTCTTCCTGTCCGTGCCGCCGTCAACGAAGCCGGTAGCGGGTCGCCAACGACGTCGACCCCAGGCCCGGCACTGCCCGGTGAATTGCTGAACGGAATCCGCAGGGAGGTCGGTGGTATCGCGACCGGTGGCCGCGTGGCCCTGTTCTGGGTTGGCCTGACCAGGGATGCGCGAAAGGCCACTACCTGATCAAGACTGCCCGCGCCTCTCCTCCTCGATGATGGGATCGATCTCGTTGTCGTCGTCGTCGACGTCGTAGTCGTTCTCGTCGTTGAGGTCGTCGCTCGGCATGAAGGGGAACTTTCCGCTCTCCGGGTCCCAATCCTTGAAACTCGACATGTCAGCAGCTCCTGCCACTAGTAGTGGTGCACATGTTGCGTGAGGCACATCACTCACGAGGCTATCGACGGGCCTCAGAGCGGGTCAAGATCACCGAGACTGACCGGCCCGTCGACCCCCTGAGTTGTCACGGTGTCGCCACTGACCGATCAGGAAGCCAGGGTCCGGGCTGGATTGCTGAACGGAATCCGCGGTGAGGGTGGTGGTATCGCGACCGGTGGCCGCGTGGCCCTGTTCTGGGTTGGCCTGCATTGTGATCCCGCGCCCCTCACACCTCAAGGGCGCCGATGGCGTCAGCTTCGCTGATTGCTGAGCAACCCTTGACCTGTGAGCCTCTGCGCGTGAACGGCAGGCCGTATCGGGCAGGCGGTGAGCCAGCCCCGGTGTGCGCACCCAACCCACAACAGGGCCACCGTGGTCCAGACACGGGTGTAGGCCGGTTGGGGCCTCCCGACCGACCATCGTCCGCAATCATGATTCGCGTTGTGCGCTTCTTTGGCTCGCTTTTGATCTCTTTGTTTTCTAGGTCTTGGTTGTCGAGATTTCTTGGCGTTGCAGCGCGAACATTAGTAGTTGTGACCTGAGTTCTTTGCGTGCTCTCTTGTCTGCCTTGCTGTCGCTGCTGATGTGTCTATAGTCTACGAAGGCGTGGCCAGGGGACCGCTTTTCGCCAGCGAGTAGAGGTGTTTCGCTGTCATCCACGGATCTGGTTCCCGCTTTTTCTATTTCATCGACCGAGCATGCCCACACTCCGCGGGATTCCGACTTTGCATTCGCGTTGTGCCAGTCACGCGCCTCTTGCGCGGACACGATCGACTCCCGAGAGAATGAAGGCTTTCCCTTGTCGATGGGCATCGGGCCAAAGGAGGTGCTACTAGGCCTGCCGACCTCGGTGTCCCAGGAGTGATCGGGGATCTGTCGGAATAGCAGCTCGCTCTTCTCATCGGCCGGACGAGGGGGTATCGCAACCTCACCTTGCTCCAAATCTGCGAAATTACTATTCAAAGCTCACCCCCGCAAGAAATGTGAAAACATCCGATATATCTGACGTCGCAATGTCGGTAGTCTTTCTTTCGCTACCGGTTTCGTAAATGCTAAATTCAAGTTCAGGGTCGATCTCTATGCTGATGACGTATGAAGGTGATGCCCATTCAATGTTTACACTGCCATCATCCATTGGGAAGAGGCCGGGCGTGGGGATCGCCTTATCTCTGGCGAACCTGAGGACATCACGCGCCCCATCCAGCGCGGAGAAGGCGATGGACTTGCTATCTGGAGATTCTTCATGCCATCCGTCCTGCAAGGAGGCCAGCTCGATCAGGCGTCGTGACCACGGCTCGCCGTCGATCTCGAGTAGCTCAACGGCTTGGACGTCCAGGACCCTGTCGAGTTTTTCTCTTGCGAATCGTAGGTTGGCACGCATTCGCATCACTGGAGCTTTGGCACTAGATCCCAGGACGGCTTTCAGGTCGGCCAGTATCTCGCTGTCCTTGTATCTCCCATTGACTCTACCGTGGTCGATAGAATTGATGGTAAAGCTTGACCGGTCGGCATCTATGGCGACCAGTCGGCCAACTATCCAGCCGATTTCTGAGTACCTAGCAGATTTCCATTTGCGATATTCATCAGCCAGAGGTTTTATGACATACTGCGAGGTTTCTCGTGTAATTACTACTTCTTTTTCTGTAACCCTCGACCGGGTAATTACAATTTCTTCATGTGGCCTGAGCGAACTTCCGAAAGTTTGAAATTCTGGAATCTCGAGAAGAGGGAGGCGATCGAAATCTGGATATGGATCCGGATCCGCGGAGAGGATGGTAGATAATTCTCGCTCAAGCTCATCCCTGCCAGCGGAGTAATAGTCATCGAAATCGGAAATTCCTGGACGCTCCAGGATTGATATGGCACTTCCCTGTTCAATGGCAGCTAGCGATAATTCAAATGCCTGTTCGAATCCTTCTGGTAGCTCTGATTCGGGATGGCCATCTTTCCACAGGAGTTTGGCGGCCTGAATTACGAGATCCTGGTACCGCCGCAACTCCTCTAGGGATCTAATCGGAAGATGGCCGCCCTCGAAACTGTCGCCCGCCATAGTCACTCGCGCGAAGGGCTGGTGGATCTCGTCCATGGGGCGATTGTATGACTACGGCGTCCACTCCACTGGTTTCTCGGCGTGATTGAGTCGGATCCGACAGACGCTCCTCTGCCCCGGAGCGGGGCTCACTGACTCGTCGGACCCCTGCCGTCCGTGTGGCGCGCCTTCCGCCTGAGGGACGGCAGGGCGTGGACCCGCCGGCTACTACTCCTTGCGTCTTCACCCGCGTCCAAAGCGGCTAGATGCTGTTGCCATTTCACCGCGGGATCGCTAGTCGGTTCCGATTCCAGCGCCGGTTCGTACTGTCGCACCGGCCGAACCGCTGCGTGCTGAGTCTGTGTCATGCCTGGTCAGGCGTTGCCGAATGGCAAACGGTTCCGTCGAGTTCAGGACGGCCCGTGGACTTGGCCAAGGCTGGATCACATTCGCCGAGTCGCCGGTGGATAATCGAACGTATGTGCGAATCGATCCGGCTCTATCTGCGCAACGGGCGTTGGACGGAACCGGCTCCCCGCTACTGTCCGAACGGTCACCGGCTCGGTCCAGGCCAGGTGCTCGTCGGTGCGGTGCCCTGCTTCCGGAGCGGTGGTCACCATCGAACGCACACCTGCCGAGTCTGTGCCACGACGACCTACACGCCACCGCTGCACACCGACTGCGATCACTACTCATAGACAGTCTCCCGAGGCTGGAGGTGTCACGCAGTTGTCACAACTCGTGCATACGACCCCGGACACGACGAAACCCCCACGGAAGCATTTCGGCACTTGGCGTAGGGGTACGGACATCAGTAGACGTCGAGCAGACCATCACCAGTCGACTTGAAAGCGAGCATGGGTAACACCATCGGGGGTTCAAATCCCTCCGTCTCCGCCAAAGACCCGCAGGTCAGCCAGCGGATTCACGGCGTGAATTCGCAGCGCGATCGATGCTGCCCGCCACATTCGTATTGTGCACCGAACAGACCCACCAGCTGTCGTCTCGTTGCGTGAAAACCCATGTTCCGCGGTTGGTTACCGAGAAATCCGGTGTTTGTAGCGTCTGCTCGACATTGACGATCGCATGTCCACCGGCGAGCAGCCGTAGTGCCAGAATCTCGTAGTGCGCCTCAGCGTCCGGGCTGTTCCGCAGCGCGGTCAGGTGGTAGGCGTGCAGCCCGTCCCAGTTCAGCAAGACCGAGCCCGCCGGATTGATGAAGACCACGTCATCGGTGAAGACGCTGTCGAACGCGGCGGCGTCCTTCGCCGCGAGCGCGGCTTCGAGACGTCTGAACACCCCGGTGATCGCGGCTATGGCGGCGTCCTGATTCGTTGCGACAACGGCGGCCTTCGGGCGGCCGCCGGGTGTATCGACAGTCATCGTTCCAACATACGGCTGCCCGCCGTCGTCGATCCGGATCCTGTTGGCGCTGCACCCAACACATGCCGTCGGCTGGGGGACTATGCGGTGGGTGGGTCGGCTGTGGCCGCTCGGAAGGCCACGATCTCTTCGGCGCGGGTGCTCACCCACTGCAATAGACCATGAAGCTCTTCGGCGGCCTCGTGGCCTATCGGCGTCAGTGCGTAGGAAACCCGTGGTGGCACAGTGGGTTCGACCGTGCGCTCGGCCAGGCCGTAGTCGGTGAAGGTGCGCAGGTTCTGCGACAGCATCTTTTCGCTGATGCCACCGATTCGGTCGCGCAGGACGTGGTATCGCATCGGGCCGTCGCGCAGTGCCGCCAGGATCAGGACGCCCCAGCGGCTGGTGACCTTGCCGAGGATGGTGTGGGCCGGGCAGTCCTTGTCGAATACGTCACGTTGCCCGAGTGTGGACCGGTCGCTGTCCGGGACTCCTACCGACATGCCATGAGCTTACCAATCGGTATGGCCTTTCCAGAAGTAAGTCCCCTTCGTACGGTTGGCCCATGGTGGATGTCGACAAGGTTCTGGTGATCGGGGCGACCGGTCACGTCGGGGGTCAGGTGGCGGCGCAGCTCGCCGCGGGTGGGACGCGGGTGCGGGCGTTGGCTCGTCATCCGCGCGCGGCATCGCTACCGCCGGATGTCGAGGTCGTGCAAGGGGATCTGACCGCCCATGACACCCTGGACAGCGCACTCGATGGCATCGATGCGGTCTATCTGACCTGGCCGATGCTGTCGGCGGAGATCGCGGAGTCGGTGGTCGCTCGCATCGCCGCACACGCGCGCCGCATCGTCCTGCTCTCCTCCGGGGCGGTCCGTGACGATCTGGACGAACAGGACCACCCGATCGGCCGGGCACACGCCCTCATCGAGAAGCCGATCATCGAATCCACGCTCGAATGGACCTTCCTCCGCCCCAGCGGTTTCGCCACGAACACCTTGGAGTGGGCACCGCAGATCCGCGTCGGCGACGTGGTGCGCGGCGCGTACGGAGCCGCCTCGATGACCCTGCTGCACGAGGCCGATATCGCCGCGGTCGCCGTGCGCGCGCTGACCACCGACGGGCACGCCGGTGCGCGGTACGCGCTCACCGGCCCGGCGCCGCTGAGCCGGATCGACCAGGTCGAAGCCATCGGCGCCGCACTCGGGCGCACGCTGATCTGGGAGGAGATCAGCCCCGAGGCGGCGGTGGAGCACATGGGTTGGCTCCCACCCGACATCGCCCGCGTAGTGCTGAGCGGGCTCGCCGGCCTCGTCGACACACCCGGCTCCGCGACCTCGACGGTGCGCGAGGTCACCGGGTCACCGGCCCGCGACTACCGCCGCTGGGCGGCCGACCACGCCGCCGACTTCGCCTGACTACCCTTCGTCCCACGCCTGGATCGACGTCTGGTCGACGATGCGGCCGTCGCGCAGGTTGGCCATCGAGTGGGCAAGGACGCGGGTGCCGTCCGGGTAGCGGCACGATTCCACGAAGGCGATGTGGTCGCCGTCGATCAGGACACTGTCGAGAGAGTGGGTCATCTCCCTGGCGCACACGTCGTCGAACATCGCGCTGATCGCCGAGCGGCCGTGCATCACCCGGGGATGGCTGGGTTGGTCGCGGTGGTCGACCATGCGGATCTCGGCATCGTCGTCGTAGAGCGTCAGCAGTGTTGCGGCATCGCGGCTTTCGATTCCGCGGCGCAGTGCATCGGCATCGAATCCTGAGCTGGACGCGGTGCTCATCTCGGTCTCCCTCGCTCGTCGAAACGAGCCGGACCAGGGCGATTCGGCCCGTACCGAGAACCCTACGCTCGCCTGTCGTCGTGCGAAACCGGTCGCGGGGCCTCCAGTGATGGGCGGCTGGTTCGACTGACGTGCCAACCGCCGCCGTTCAGTCTCGGCGGACGAAATTGGGTCGAATGTCCAGGTCGGGTGCGTCGTAGTAGCGGTGGAAGGTGGGTGTCAGCCCGGACGAGATGGGCGGATTGACCCAACTCCAGTCGGTCGGGCACGCGCGCCCGGCCGCTTCCTCGCGCTGCACGTGATCGCAGAACTGCTTGGCCACGGTGTGGTGGTCCACCATGTGCACGCCGGATACCCGAAAACTGTGTAGCACAGCATGATTGAGCTCGATCAGCGCCTTGTCGCGCCACAGCGTCCGCACCGATGACGTATCCAGACCCATCATGTCGGCGATCAGCGGCAGCATGTTGTAGCGATCGGTGTCGCTGAGGTTGCGCGCGCCGATCTCGGTGCCCACATACCAGCCGTTGAAGGGGGCGAAGGGGTAGCGGACCCCACCCACATCCAGATCCATGTTCGAAACAGCGGGCAGCGCATGCCATTTCAGGCCGAGCGCGGCGAACCACGGGTAGTCGGGGTGGATCAGGTCGACCTCGCGCACCAGGTCGCGCGGAACGTCGAAATACCGCACGCCCTCGGACGGAGTGCTGATCAGCACCGGCAGCACATCGAACGGTGTGCGCGCCCCACGCCAGCCCAGCTCGAGCGCCTGCTCGGTGGCCGCGATATTGGCCGGATCGCCGGTGACGGTGCCGTCGCCGTTGCGGTAACCGGCGTAGCGGATCAGCTGTGAACTCTCGACCCGGTACTCACCACCGCCGGGTTCGGACGTCGGGCCCACCGTGATCATCGACTGAATCGCGCCGCCATTGGTGGCCAGGCGCAGATGCTGCCAGCACACCTCGGAAAGTTCCCGCGCAGAAGTAACTCGGCGGGCATCGAGTAGCTTCAGCGATCGCCAATGTTTGCGGCCCACGCAGCGAGCGTGGTTGCGCCAGGCCAGTTTCGCGCCGATCAGAATCTCCTCGGCGGTCTGGGTGTAGGTGCCGGTATCGCGCAATTCGGCGAGCGCGCCGAGGCGACGCTGGGTGGGCAGGTGCCCGAGTTCGGGATAGCGGAAGAACTCGTCGCAGTCACGCATTCGGCGATCCAGATCGGCCGAGGGCGGCGCGGCGACTTCGATGTCGGCTGCCAAAGAGACTGTGGGGGTAAGTGTTTCGCAGACAGCGGGGCGAGAGCCTTGGTTCACGGTAAATCTCCGGTCGGGCAGCGGGGTGCGGGGCCGTGCGGGTGCACCCTCCGACGCGGGAAGATTGCCCGCCGAGAACACATTCACTCGACCGGTGGCGCGCGTCGACCAGGTAATCGGTCGGTCGTCGCCGCTTGCAAATTCGTCCTTTTCGAACACCGAAATCAGCTTCGAGCCAGCCTACGACCGGTGTGCTGGCAGTGTGCTCGAATTCGCGGTAATCCCACCGCAAACCGACGTCAAGGGATGCTGACCATGTCCCGGACTAACGGAATCGGGCCGCTGTTTCGGGTTCGGTGGCGAAGCTGAGGAACTGCTCGTTCTCGTGCGGATCGCCGATCGTCACCCGCACGCCGTCACCGGCGAACGGCCGAACAAGCACGCCCGCAAGGGCACTCGCCTCGGCGAACTCGATACTGCGCGCGCCCAGCGGCAACCACACGAAATTGGCCTCGCTCGGCGGCACCTCGTAACCCGCGGCCAGCAGCGCATCGCGCAGCCGATGCCGTTGTGCCACCAGCACATCGGTGCGATCGAGCAGTTCACCGCGCGCCTGCAGCGAGGCGATCGCGGCGACCTGGGCGACCCGGTTCACGCTGAACGGGATATGCACCTTCAGCAGCGCGGCGATCACCTCGGGAGCACCCACCGCGTAGCCCACGCGCAGCCCGGCCAGGCCGTAGGCCTTCGAGAAAGTGCGCAGCACAACGACATTCGGCCTGGTTCGACCGATATCGACGCCGTCGGGGCGGGTTTCGGGGGTCAGCCGCAGGTATTCGTAGTAGGCCTCGTCGAGCACGACGAGAACGTGTGCGGGCACGCGATCCAGGAACCGTTCCAGCTCGGCGCGCCCGTGCGCGGTGCCGGTGGGGTTGTTCGGATTGCAGACGAAGATCAGCTTGGTGCGCTCGGTGACCGCATCGGCCATCGCGTCCAGATCGTGCAGGTAGCCCGGCGCCAGTGGCACCTGTACCGCCGTCGCATTGCCCACCTGCGTGACGATCGGATACGCCTCGAACGAGCGCCACGCGAACACCACCTCGTCGGTGGGTGCGTCGCAGGTGATCTGCACCAGTTCCTGACACAGCGCCACGCTGCCGCAGCCCACCGCGACATTGGCGACGGTGACGCCGAGGAACTCGGCCAGCGCCGCCCGCAGCTCGCTGACCTGATTGTCCGGATAGCGGTTGGCCAGCTCGGCGGACTCCGCGATCGCCTTGGTCGCGCTCGGCAGCGGACCGAATGTGGTCTCGTTGGACGCGAGCTTCACCGCATCGGGGTGGTTACGGCCGGGAACGTAGGCCGGGATGGTGGCGAGGTCGGGGCGGATGTGCGCGGTCACGCCTCCACCCTACGATGATCTGCCCGTCGCGACCTGCTAGGCCTACCCAAGTCCAGTTCTGCCGCCTACGCTGGGTTTATGCCGGGCACTTACGACGACGTCGCCCCGTTGCGGCCGGTGGATGTCGACACGGCCGCCGTCGCGCGACGCACTGCCGTGCCGATCACGGTGGTCGAGCCCGAACGGGTGGCCCGCGGTGGCATCGTCGTCCTGCACGAATCCCGTGAATTCTCCCCCCTGCTGCTCGACCTGATGCGGGCGCTGTCGGCCGAGGGCTGGATCGTCATCGCGCCACACCTGTTCGACCGCATCGCCGACCCGCAGGTGCACGAGGTGTTCGGCGAGGAACTCTTCGACGACTTCGATGCCGGCTTCGACTGGCTCACCGGCCGCGGAGTCTTCCCCGACACCATCGGCGTCCTCGGCTTCGACAGCGCGGGCACCGCCGCCTTCCTCGTCGCCGCCACCCGCCCGATCGGCGCCGCGGTGAGCGTGTCCGCCCCCGGCATCACCGAACCGCTCCCCGATCAGAACGCCGCCCTGATCGATGTCGCCGCCGACCTCCAAGCCCCCTGGCTCGGCCTGTTCGGCGCCGACGACCCCGCCACCCCTCCCGAGGCGGTCGAACGCCTGCGCGAGGCCACGGCCAAGGCGAATGTGGCCAGTCTCACTATCTCCTATCCCGGCCTGAGCCACCGTGCCGATCGCCCCGACCCCGAAGACGAGGCGGCCGCCGCCATCCGCATCGATTCCCAGACTCGTATCTACGACTGGTTCGACAGCAACTTACGCTGATTGACCAGGCGTTTTGGACTACTACGACTGCTCGTGTAATCTTCATTCCCGGCGGTTCGACAAGGACCGGTGCCCTCGAAAGAGAAGGCTCCAGGAGGCGTGCCAGAGCGGCCGAATGGGACTCACTGCTAATGAGTTGTCCCTTCACGGGGACCGGAGGTTCAAATCCTCTCGCCTCCGCCACACCCAGTTCGCTGGGTACAACTGAAGATGCAAGACCATGCGCCCGTAGCTCAACGGATAGAGCACTTGACTACGGATCAAGAGGTTAGGGGTTCGAATCCCTTCGGGCGCACAACAAACCGCCTCTCACCAGAATTTCTGGTGAGAGGCGGTTTTCGTTTGATCTAACGCACCGCCGCTGAATCACTGGCCTTACTCATTCGAGGGGTTGCTGAGGGGCGGCGGTTTGGATCGCGCCGATTCCCCACGCTGAGTCCTGGCAGACCGTTTGGATGACCTGCGGTCGTGGACCGGTGGAGGCGCCGATGGCGTTCGCCGCGGCCTCGGCTCGGGAATACGCCCTCGCCCACATCCAGGTGTTGTCCGCTGCACGGGCGACAGCGGCGCACAGGCCGCTCGCCGTGTTGACGTATGCGACGCAGTCGTCGCTTCCACAGGCGTCCTCGGCGGCGTCCTCTGCGGCCCACTCGTAACGGTAGTTCCAGGACGCGGCTGTCGCGCCGGTCCGGTACGAGATGGCGATCGATGCGTACAAGGTCGAGTCGGCGGATGCGGGTGCTGCGGCGACGGTCGGCCCGATACCTGCCACCGCGACCACAGAGAGCAACTGAATGCCCAGTGCAGCAATAGATTTCATGACATTGATTATCGGCGGTCGTGGTTATCGAATTCTTTCCGACGACTGTCGGTGGCGCAGGTTATTTCCAGGCCGGCAGCGGGGGGAGTGGGCCAGTGAGGTCTGCTCCGTCGGTGCGGCCGAGGAGCCAAGCCAATAGGGCGCTGGCTGGGCCGAGGACGGTGTGGTGGGGGCGGCCGGGGCCGATGGTGGTGATGAAATCGGTGTCTGTGGACTGGATGTCGAAGGTGGGGGTCGCTTCGGGGAGGAGTTTGGTGGACAGGTCGGCGGCGGCCTCGGGGAGTAGGCGGGCGACGAAGGGGGCTGGCCAGTCGGCGGGGGTGTAGCCGATGTCGAGGTCCACGTGGTGGATTTCGGTCTCGCGCAGGCGCATCCAGGGGATCTGGTCGGCGGTGAGGGTGCCGCCCTGGCGGTTGCGGACCTCGGCCTGCCAGTCGGCGGCGGGCATGGTGGTGGCGACGGCCTGCCAGCGGTGCGCCGTGGCGGTGAAGTCGGCGTGCTGCACGGTGAGCGGGCGGGGTGCCCCCGCCTCGATGTCGGCATCGCGGATGGCGACGCTCGGATACTGCGGCATCTCTATGCCGGTGCGGGCCCACAGCAGCAGATTCAGCAGGCTGTCGGCATTGCGCGACAGATGGGCAAGCACATGACCGCGGGTCCACCCCGGTAACAGGGACGGTTCGGCCAGGGCCGCGTCGGTGAGTGTGCCGATCGCGGTGTCGAAGCGCGCGGTGGAGGCGGCGACCTGATCGAGCAGATCGGTGGGAGTAGCCGTTTCGCTGGTCACAGATTCGAGAGTAGTGCTCCGGACTCCGGCGCATGGGCGATAACGGCGGCGTCGAAACCGCCCTGTGGATAACTCTGCACCTGTGGACAACTCGGCATTTTCGGCTGTCGACGCCGGATCGCCGGAGCGGGCTCGTGTGACGATTCAGTCAGCGATGATCGCGTCCGCCTCGATCTCGACCAGCAGTTCGGGGGCGATCAGCGCGGTGACCTCGTACATGGAGGCCGCGGGGCGGATCGTGCCGAACACCTCGGCATGAGCGGCCGCGATCTCGGGCCAGCGGGCGATATCGGTGACGAAAATGCGCGTGCGCACCACGTCGCGCACACTCGCCCCGGCCTGCTCCAGCGCGGTGGCGATGCGGGCAAGGACCTCACGGGTCTGGGCGCCGATGTCGTCGCCGCCGACGGCACCCCCGCCGGTGACGGCGGCCGTGGTGCCACTGACGACGACCTGGTTGCCGACCCGTACCGCCCGCGAATACCCGACGACATCTTCGAAATCGGAGGCTGAGGAAATGTTCACCCGAGTTGTGGTCATGGCCGCCAGAATGGTCCACCGAGCGGTGGAGGGCAATTCATTTGCCGGTCGTCTCCTGGTCGGCTCACGACGGTATGCATGCCGAGTGAACGCACGTCCAGGTCTACGCCTCCTTCCTCTCACCGCCGCGCTGTGCGCTGCCGCCGTTGTGGCGGGCTGCTCATCGCCGGATCCCGATGCCCGCTTCACCGCGGGCAAGGACCAGCCGCTGGTGATCTCGCTCGACGACCTGGTCGCCAAGGCCGGTACCAGCGCGGTGCTCGGGGTGAGCCTCGAGCCCGAGCACGGCAACATCACCCGCCGCGCCGACGGCGCCTACGTCTACACCCCGAGCGCCGGCTACACCGGTTTCGACCAGTTCACGGTCACCACCACCGACGCGGTTCGCCTCTACACCACCGACATTCCGGTGCTCGGTGAGTTCGGCGGCACCACGGTGCAGGGCAGCGGTTTCGGCTCGGCCTGGACCCCGGTGCCGGGCAGCGCCGACGAGTTCTACGGACTCACCGACCGCGGCCCGAACGTCGATGGTCCGGCCAAGAATGAAAAGCTTTCGCCGACACCGAGTTTCGTGCCGAAGATCGGCCGGTTCAAGCTGGTCGGCAACCGGGCGGAGCTGCAGTCGAGCATCGAGCTGCACAGCTCGTCGGGCGCACCGTTCAACGGCCAGGTCGACACCTCGGCCAACACCGGCGAGACCATCAAGGACCTACAGGGCAACGTCCTGCCGCCCACCGATCACGGCATCGACCCCGAAGGCCTGGTCGCACTGGCCGACGGCACCTTCTGGATCTCCGATGAATACGGTCCGTTCCTGGTGCATTTCGATGCCAAGGGCAAGGAGATCGAGCGGCTCGCCCCCGGCAACGGCCTGCCGAAGGAGATCGCGCTGCGCACTCCCAATCAGGGCATGGAGGGGCTGACCATTACCCCCGACGGCAGCACCCTGGTCGGCATGGTGCAGAGCGCGCTCAACACCCCCGGTCTGAGTGGTTCGGCCAAGGAAGTCCCGTTCGCGCGCATCGTGACCGTCGACCTGAAGACCAAGGCGCAGAAGGAATTCCTGTACCCACTGGAGAACCCGAAGCAGTCCAAGGTCGCGGTCTCGGAGATCACCGCGCTCAGCGCCACCACCTTCCTGGTCGACGAGCGCGACGGCAACCTCGCACCCAAGTCGGACAAGAAGATCTGGACCATCGACATCGCGGGCGCGACCGATGTCGGCCCGCAGTCCGCCGTGCCCGGCGCGACCTATGACGCCGAGAAGGGCGGCCTGCTGATCGACGGCAAGCCGCTGGAAACACTGATCGGTGTCACCCCGACCGCCGATGCCGTCGCCGCGCTGACCAAGGCGGGCGTCACCCCCGTCGCGAAGAAGAGCAACCTCGACCTCTCCGCGCTGGTCGCCGCGCTCGACGAGAAGGGCCGGTTCTTCGGTCACGACAAGATCGAAGGCATCGCCACCCTCGACGGCGGCAAGACCATCTACATCGCCAACGACAGCGACTTCGGCCTGGCCGCCAGCCAGGGCGAACAGCCCCCGTTCGGGTTGAAGCCCAAGATGCTGCCCAACGGCGTGCAGGACACCGGCGAGGTGCTCGCGGTCGACACCACCAAGCTGCCCGCGAAGATCGACGGCTACACAGTGAAGATCACCGTCAACTAGTCCACTCGCGTGCCTCGATGAGTACCGCGGTGGCCAGGGCGAGCAGCCACAGCGACATGGTGCCGACTTGGATTCGCTGGGCGATGCCGAGTGCGTAGGAGCCGGACAGGTTGTCGGCGACCATCATCCAGATGGTCGCCGCCGACCCGAGGACCAGCACGGCGACGCCGAACTCGCGCAGAATTCGCCAGCGGTGGTAGCGGTAGGCGGCGGCGCTGAACGCGAACGCCGCCACCGCGATCGAGGTGACGGCCAGCGTGCTCGTGAGCGCGTGCGGTTGGTGTAGTTGCGGGAACAGTCCGCTGTCGCCGCCGCAAGTGGTGTCAGCTGGGGCGCAGTCGTGGAGCGGGAGCAGGGCGTCGGCGATCGTGGACGCGCCGAAACACAACAGGGCCACCCAGCCGATCGTGGTCAACCGGCGGCGCTGGAAAACGAGCAGACCACCCAGCGCCGCCGGGATCAGCAACAGGCCGGCCACTTTGTCGGCGGTGGCGAACACCTCGCGATAAGGCTTGCCCTCGGCATCGAGTTCACTGAGGAAGTCGTTGACCGGGTCGGTGTCGATCGGCAGCGCGAATTCCAGCAGCCAGGACGAATAGCACAGGCCCGCGATCGCGATCGCGAGGGCGATCAGCAACGAGTAGCCACGGGTGTGCCGTGCGGATTCGGTCACACCGACCATTGTGCGTGTCGGGCCTCGACGCTCCTACCAGGCGCGCGTCGAGAGCGCGGACGTGGTTTCATCAGGGGTCACAGGCACGCACAGGTTGCTGTCAGGTTCACCGTGCAGGGTGGTTGGTAACCAACGGAGAGGTCCTCGATGAGCTATGTGATCGCGCTGGCAAGTTTCGCCACGATCCTGGCGCTGGCCGTGTCCGGTTTCGTCGCGGCGGACGCGTCGCGCGCACGGGTGCGAGTTCGCGCCGAACGCACGCCGCGGCGTCGCTGAAAATCTACAATAATCGCAGGTCAGCCGAGCTTGGATCGCTCCACCAATGAGGTGATCCGCTCGGCTGCTTTGTGTGGATCCTCGTGCTCCCACACCCGCACCACCTGCCAGCCCGCCGCCGTCAACGCGGCATCGGTGGCCCGGTCTCGGGCGACATTGCCGGCCAGTTTGTCGGCCCACCACTGCGCGTTGTTCTTCGGATCGGTCGCGTGATCAGGGCATCGATGCCAGAAACACCCGTCGACATAGACCGCGATGCGCAGCCGGGGAAACACCACATCCGCGCGTCGACGCTGGCCTTTGACGGGCGGGCGGTCGACGAAATAGCGCAGGCCCGCGCGGTGTAATTCGCGACGTAGTGCCAGCTCGGGAGCAGTATTCGCGCGTCGCTGCTTGGACATACGCGCGCTTGTCGCCGCGTCGGTCACCGGCCTGCGCGCAGCCGATGCGGTCGGTGGCGACGAAGCAGCCGCCCCGTGGGGTGATTCCCCGCCGGCAGCGCGCCGCGCGCTCATGCCGCCCAGCCGCCCATGCGGTCGAGGTGGTCGCGGACATCGTCGAGGAATCCGGGCGGGAAGCGCAGGTTTCCCATCTCGGTGCGCCGCAGGAACCCCGCCGTCGCGCGGGGGGAGAGCAGGCGAGGTTCGGTGAGGAAGTTCTTCAGGTCCTCGTAGGGCTCGTGGACCGGCCAGGTCGAGAGGGGAACTCGGTGCACGACGCCCGCGTGGCCCCAGGCGGCGCTCGGCCACGGCTGGCCCGCGGCGATCGGCTCGCCCACGGTCAGCGGATCCGACGGTGCGGCCAGGCGTTCACCGACCCAGTTCGCCATCCGCACACTCACCGCGTTGCCCACCAGTTTCCAGCGATGACCGTGGCGCACGCCAGGAACGTCGAGGGCGGGGGCGGTCCAGTCGGCGTCGAAGCCCTGTAATCGCTCACCGTCGATGATCCCCGGCGTCACGATCTCGCCCGCGGGTAGCCGGATCGCGGGCGGACTGGCGATGCCGAGCCCGGATCCGCCCTTGAGGGTGGGCACCGCGTTCACGGCCCAGCCGAGGCCACGCACACCTTCGGTCCAGTAGAAGCCACATGGATCGCGGTCCGGGTCGCCGTAGTCGCGGGGGCCTGCGTCGTCGCCGAACAGCACCTGGCGGGGGTCCTCGGTGCGCGAAGCGAGCATCAGCACGCGCTGACGCCGTTGCGGCAAGCCGAACGCGCGCCCGTCGACGACCCGGTACGCCCACGCGTACCCGAGTTCCTCGAGCGCCGCGGTGATGTGGCGCATGGCCGCACCACGACCCAGCTGCAGCATGAACGGGACATTCTCGATCAACAACCACCGCGGCCCGCGCTGCCTGCGAACCAGCCGGAAGACCTCGTCCACCAGGCCCGATCGTCGACCGGTGATGCCCGCGGTACGCCCGGCCTGCGAGAGATCCTGGCAGGGGAAACCGGCCGCGACGAGCTCGGTGCCCGCGGGGAGTGAACGCAGGCGGGTGATGTCGCCGTGCAGGTCCGTATCGGGGAAACGAGCGGCGAGCACGCCCTGGGCGCCGGGGTCGATCTCGCACAGCAGCTCCGACGCCCAGCCATGCCTGCTCAGACCGAGTTCGAGCCCGCCGATCCCGGCGAACAACCCGACCATCCGCATCAACGACCCCTGTGTCTTTGGAGCGCGGGCGCGCTCGAGTTCGCGGCCCATGATCGGCCCGCTGTTCGGCGGCCGATATTCGCGCCTGCGCCGCATTGTATCGGGCCACTGAACTGCGGGCCGACCGCGAACGAGCGGTCCTGAGGGTCGAGTGCTCTCCGTCGGTTGGGCGCTGGGCTCGCTCGGTGTCGAGCACGGGAGAGGTGTGCGGCGCCCGGTCGCGGAGGGGGTGGACGCGGGGGTGTCGACGGGAGGAAAATCGGTGGCCGGGGGTGGGGGTGCTCTGGGACTCTTGAGGGGCCGAACTTGTCGGACCCCGGTGCGAACATCACCAGGCGTCCGTTCCGGAAACCAACCAGCCAACCGGGCATCAAGGGGGATTTTTGTCTGTCACATCAGAGCTGGCGGCCGCCGAATCGGAGGCCGACAGATCGGAGCGGCCAGCGCCGCGGTCGAGTAGGGGAATGGTGTCGCTGTGGCGATTTCTGCCCTTTCTCCGGCCATACCGGGCGCCGCTGCTGCTGGCCAACGCGCTGGCGATCGTCACCGCGAGCACCGCGATCGCGATTCCGCTCGTCATCGCGCGGGTGATCGACGGGCCGATCGCACGGCGGGATTTCGTCGGTCTGCTTGCTCCGGTGGCGCTGATCTTTCTGCTCGGATCGCTCGAATCGTTCGGCATGTGGGGCAGGCGATGGCTGGTGTCCAAGCCCTCGACGATGTTCGAAATCACCATGCGCGCCAAGCTCTTCACGCAGCTCCAGGCGCTCTCGATCGGCCGCCACGACGGCTGGCAGTCGGGTCAGCTGCTCTCGCGCGCCATCGACGATCTGTCGGTGCTGCGGCGGTTCGTCGCGTTCGCCGGCCCGTTCCTCATCGTCAACGGAGTGATCATGCCCATCGGGCTGATCGCGCTGTTCGCGATGAATTGGCAAGTGGGACTGATCTTCACGGTGACATCGCTGCCGCTGACGCTGTTCTGCGCGCGATTCGTCCGCCGGTTCGAGGTGGCCTCGCGGCGTTCGCAGGACCAGTCCGGCGACCTGGCCACCATCGCTCAGGAATCCGCGCAGGGCGTCCGGGTGCTCAAGGCGCTGGGCCGGGGCCGGTTCTTCGGATCGCGTTTCACCGCGCTCTCCCGCGAACTGCAGCGCACCGAAATGGAGAAGGTGCGCCTCGACGCGACGCTGTGGGCGGCGCTGGTGACCCTGCCGACCGTGTCGATCGCGTTGTCGCTCGGGGTGGGTGGCTACTCCGTGGTCCATGGGTCGATGACGATGGGCACGCTCGTCGCGAGCATCACGCTGGCCACGTTCCTGCAGTGGCCGATCATCTGGCTCGGTTTCCTGTTGTCGGAGCTGTTCGAGGCACGCACCGCGGCCGACCGCTACTGGGAGATCATCGACACCCCGCTCGACATCGCCGACCCGGCGCACCCGGTGGAACTACCCACCGCGCTGCACGGGGAACTGGTCATCGACCGTGTCCGCTTCGCCTACCCGCGATCCGGCGACGGTCCGGAACACACCGTGCTGGAAGAGATCTCGCTGCGGATTCGGCCGGGGGAGACGGTCGCGCTCGTCGGCGCGACGGGCAGCGGTAAGACCGCGCTGCTCGAGCTGATTCCCCGGCTCTACGACGTCAGCGGCGGTTCGATCACCATCGACGGCGTCGATATCGCCACCCTGCGCCTGGCCGAGCTGCGCCGGGTGGTGACGGTGGCCTTCGAGGAGCCGGTGCTGTTCTCGGCCAGCGTGCGCGAGAACGTGGCATTGGGCGACTCGCGCGCCACCGATGCCGATGTGCGTCAGGCGCTCGATATCGCGCAGGCGAGCGAGTTCGTCGACGCGTTGCCGTGGGGACTCGACACCCGCATCGGCGAGCAGGGCATGAGTCTGTCCGGCGGGCAGCGTCAGCGTCTGGCGCTGGCCAGAGCCGTGCTCACCGGCGAGACCGCGGCGAGCGGCCGGATCATGGTCCTCGACGATCCGCTCTCGGCGCTGGACGTGGAAACCGAAGAGCGCGTGCAGGATCGGCTGCGCGCGGCGCTCTCCGGGGCGACCACCCTGCTCGTCGCGCACCGGCCGTCCACCGCCGCGCTGGCCGATCGCGTCGCCCTGCTCGCCGACGGGCGCATCGTCGCCGAGGGCAGCCACGAGAAGCTGCTGCGCACGAGCAGCCACTACCGCGAACTGATGGGAGGTGAGGCATGAGCACCGAGACCGTGACACCGGAAAAGGCGGTGCCGGCGGAGCAATCCGATCTGGCCGCCGACTGGCGAGGTATCGCCAAAGAAGACGACACCGTCACCGGAACCGGAAACCTGGTGCTGGCCGGGCGATCCCGGCGATTGCTCCTCGATCTGGTGCGGCCCTACCGCAAGCAGGCGATCGCGACCTTCGTCCTGATCCTGCTCGACAACGCGGCCAAGGTCTCGCTGCCGCTGTTCATCGCCTACGGGCTCGACCACGGCATCAGCCAAGGCCGCCAGGGCAATTGGACGCCGATGATCGCGACCGTCGCCGGGTTCGTCGCGGTGACGGTGCTGTCGGGGCTCACCACCTTCGCCTTCTTGCGGGCCTCCGGGTCGCTGAGTCAGCGGGTGTTGTTCGACCTGCGGGTGCGCGCGTTCCGGCACACGCAGCGGTTGAGTGTGTCGTTCCACGAGAAATACACCTCGGGCAAGGTTGTCACCCGGCTCACCAGCGATATCGAAGCCTTGCAGGAGCTGCTCGAAGGCGCGCTGAATCAGGCGCTGAGCGCGGTGATCTCGGTGGTGACCATCGCGGCGCTGCTGATCTGGCTCGACCCGCTGCTCGCCTCGATCGTGCTGATCGGGTTCGTGCCGCTGGTGCTGGTGACGCGGTGGGCGCAGCGGCGTCAGCGGGCGGGCTACCGGCGTACGCGTGGCGCGATCTCGCGCGTTGTCGTGCAGTTCGTCGAATCGATGAGCGGCATGCGCGCGGTGCAGGCGTTCCGTCGCGAACACCGCAACGAGGAGGTCCTCGGCGTCGAGGACTCGGCGTACCAGAAGGCGACCACGACCGCGGTTCGCGGGATGGGCGACTACGTCGGGCTGTCCAATTTCATCGGCAAGCTGACCACGGTGATCGTGCTGCTGGTCGGCGCCTGGCAGGTGATGGAGGGCAACCTCGCGATCGGTGTGCTCGCCGCCTACCTGCTCTACCTCGACCAGTTCTACGGTCCGCTCGACGAACTCGCGCAGGTGTTCAACTCCTACCAGTCCGCCGCCGCGGCGCTGGAGAAGATCTCCGGCGTGCTCGAGGAGGAACCGGCCGTCGCGGAACCCGAACGCCCGGCCACGCTCGCCAGCGCGACCGGCGCGGTGCGGATGGACAAGGTCTGGTTCGGCTACAACACCACCTCGGTGCTGCCGGAGTTCGACCTGGCGATCCCGGCCGGACAGGTGGTGGCGCTGGTCGGTGCCACGGGCGCGGGCAAGTCGACGCTGGCGAAACTGCTCACCCGGTTCTACGACCCGAGCGGTGGCGTCATCACGCTCGACGAGGTGGATCTGCGCGACCTGGCCGATGCCGAGCTGCGCAGGCACGTCGTGATGATCACGCAGGAGGCCTACCTGTTCTCCGGCACCATCGCCGACAACATCCGGCTCGGCAGGCCCGACGCGACCGACGCCGAGGTCGCCGCGGCCGCGCGGGCGGTGGGGCTGGACGTGTTCGTCGCCGGGCTCCCCGACGGGTACGCCACCGACGTGCGGACGCGCGGCGGCAGGCTCTCGGCGGGGCAGCGTCAGCTGGTGGCGTTCGCGCGGGTGTTCCTGGCCGATCCGGCGGTGATCGTCCTCGACGAGGCGACCTCCAGCCTGGATATCCCCGGTGAGCGGCTGGTTCAGCACGCGCTCGAGACGCTGCTGCGTGACCGCACGGCCGTGATCATCGCCCACCGGCTGTCCACCGTGGCAATTGCCGACCGGGTGCTGGTGCTCGACGGTGGCCGGATCGTGGAAGACGGCACACCGACCGAGCTGATCGCGGGCCAGGGACGCTTCGCCGGATTGCACGCCGCATGGCGGGATTCGCTGGTGTGATGCGCTCGTGTTGTGTAGCGGCGGGGCTGGTGTCGCTTACCGTAGAGAGGTGACGACCCCAGCCCCGGGCCCGGCCGACGGCCCCACCGAGATCAAACCGGCCTCCCGGTGGCCCGCGGTGCTCACCTGGCGTGCCCACGACAACTCCCGCATGGAATCGGTGCGGGTGACGGTGAACGGGAACCGGATCAGGGCGGCGGGACGGCTGATCGGTAGTGCAGGCGACGAGCACCCGGCGTTCAGCGCGTCTTACGATCTGGTCACCGATGAGGCGGGCGCCACGCGGCGGTTGTCGCTGCGCACCACCACCGCGGCCGGTGAACGCCACGCCTCGATCTCGCGGGACGAGGAGAACTACTGGCTCGTCGACGCGGGCGGCACCCACGTGCGCTCCACCTTCGGCGGCGCCCTCGACGTCGACGTGGTGTTGAGCCCGTTCTTCAACACCCTGCCGATCCGCCGGTTCAGCCTCCAGCACGCCGTCGGCGACGTCCAGGTCCCGGTCGTCTACGTACGACTACCCGACCTGCTGGTGCAGGAGGCAGAGCTCACCTACTCGAGCGCGGCCGACGGCATCAACGTCCTCTCCCCGGTCTCGAGCGCCACTCTGACGGTCGACCCGGAAGGCTTCGTCCTCGACTACCCGGGACTGGCCGAACGCGCCTGACTCGCCGTTTCGGCCCAGCAGCCCCCGCGGGCAGGCACTCACAGTGCGCGGAGCACTCCACCGTCCCGGCCCGCGCGATGAAGTTCGGCGAGCCAGTCGCCGGTACCCGGCGTGATGCCGGTGATGTCCCAGGTCGTGCGGTCGTCGTACGCGGTGCGACCGCGGAAACCCGTCTCGACGAGTTCGCCGAGGTTACCGTCCGCACGCAGGGAGTCGCGGGCAGTGACGAGTGTCTCGATGGCCTCGTCGAGCACCCGTCCCAGCGCGGCCGCGTTCGGTTCGCAGATGGCGCGCACAAGGTCGGGAGCCGTGCCTGCGACGCGGGTTCCGTCGCGGAACGAACCCGCAGCCAGACCGAGCGACAGCTTCCCGCCCGCGGCCCCCGCCGCTGCCAGCGCTTCGGCCAGCACGTGCGGCAGATGCGAGATCCGGGCGACGGCCTGATCGTGTTCCTCGGCGAGCACCGGAACCACCACCGACCCACAGTCCAACGCGAGCCGCACCACCCGCGACCACGGTTCTACCCGCGTGCCCTCGTCCACCCCGACCGCCCACACCGCATCCCGGAACAGATCTGAATCGGTTGCGGCCCAGCCGGATTCGGCTGTCCCCGCCATCGGATGCCCACCCACGTACAGAGCTTCGAGCCCGTGCTTTCGCACCGCGGCCAGCACCGGCCCCTTCACGCTCACCACATCGGTCAGCGGGCACCCTGGCGCGAGCGCGGCGATGTCGGCAAGCAGGTATTCGACGGCGGGCATCGGCACCGCGATCACCAGCAGCGCGTCCACTTCGGCCGCCCGAACCAGCACCGCGGACAGGTCGCCGGACACGTCGAATCCGTCATGACACGCCGCGGCGACCCCAGATTCGGAGCGGTTGTAGCCGAACGCCAGGTACCCCGATCCGACGGCGGCGCGCAGCAGTGAACCGCCGATCAGGCCGGTCCCGAGGACGCAAACAGCCCCACGCTGGTCGATGCTCATCGGAACAGATTGGCACACGAGTTCATCATTAGGGGTGGGACAGACTACCGTTTGGTCCATGGCAGCACAGCGCTCGGGCACGAACAGGGCGACGTCGGATGACGACTTCGACGTCGAAGGGTTCGCAGTGGCCGTGGTCCGCGAAGAAGGCACGTGGCGGGTAAGTCCGCTCAGCTCCGAAGCCCTGAACGATCTGTCGGCGGCCGAGACCGAACTGAAGGCTTTGCGCAGCTCAGGTGCGGTGTTCGGCTTGATCGACGTCGACGACGAATTCTTCATCGTGTTGCGGCCGGCGCCGAGCGGCACCCGCCTGCTCGTCTCCGACGCCACCGCGGCGATCGATTACGACATCGCCGCCGACGTTCTCGACGCACTCAATGTCGAGATCCCCGACATCGACCCCGACGACCTCGACGACGTCGAACCGTGGGAAGAGGGCGACCTGGGTGTCCTGGCCGACCTCGGCCTCGCCGAACCGGTACTCAGTGTGATTCTCGCCGACACCGATCTCTACCCCGACGAGCAGCTCGGCTTGATCGCCCAGAGCCTCGGTTTCGCCGACGAGTTCGCCGCTGCCCTGGACAAAATGCCGAGGTGACCGACGAAGACATGATGCGCGCCGCCCTGGTGGCCGCAGCAGGCGCCGACCCGCGCGATGTGCCGGTCGGCGCCGTTGTCTTCGACGCGCAAGGCCGTGAACTCGCCCGCGCCACCAACGCCAGGGAAGCACTCGGCGACCCGACCGCCCACGCCGAAGTACTCGCCCTGCGCGCGGCCGCCGCTGTTCACGGCGACGGATGGCGCCTCGAAGGCGCGACCCTGGCCGTCACCCTCGAACCGTGCACCATGTGCGCGGGCGCGTTGGTGCTGGCCCGCATCGGCAAGGTCGTCTTCGGCGCGTGGGAACCCAAAACCGGTGCCGTCGGCTCCCTCTGGGACGTGGTCCGCGACCGCCGCCTCAACCACCGCCCCGAGGTCCGCGGCGGCATCCTCGAACCGGAGTGCGTCGCGCTCCTCGATACGTTCTTCAAAAACCAACGCTGACCAGCCGATTTAACAATCTCCCACCCACTCCGGTACCGTAGTCGGCGGTGGCGTGTCCGAGCGGCCTAAGGAGCACGCCTCGAAAGCGTGTGAGGGGTAACCCCCCTCCGAGGGTTCAAATCCCTCCGCCACCGCCACGAGCCCCTCACTTGTTCACGCAGGTGGGGGGCTTTTTCTTGTCTGGAAAGTGCGCCGGTACGACGATGGCGAGGTCCGCACGGCTCGCGTGAAATGGTGCCGGAAGGTGACCGGGGTGGCGAAACCGGCCGCGGTCGCGATCTCCTCGATCGGTGCGTCGCCGGTCTCCAGCATCGCCAGTGCTGCCTGAATCCGCTGGGCGATCAGCCATTTGCTCGGGGTCGCACCGGTTTCCCGGACGAAATGGCGCAGGTAGGTGCGCGGCGACAGGCCTGCCACCCTGGCGAGATCGGGAATGCCGATCGGGTCGGCCAGGTGTTCGAGTGCCCAGGAAAGGCTGCGGGCGATGGGGGCGTCGAGGGGTTCGGGGGGCATGGGGGATTCGATGTATTGGGCTTGGCCGCCCGCGCGGTGGGGCTGGATGACGAGGCGACGGGCGACCGCGTTGGCGACGGACGCGCCCAGATCTTTGCGGACCAGGTGCAGTGCCAGATCCAACCCGGCGGCGCAGCCCGCGCTGGTGAGGATGTCGCCTTCGTCGGTGTAGAGCGGTTCGGGGTCGACCTCGACAGCGGGATAGCGCTCGCGGAGCAGGGCGGCGTATCGCCAGTGCGTGGTGGCACGGCGGCCGTCGAGCAGACCCGCGGCGGCGAGGGCGAACGCGCCCGAGCAGATCGACACGATCCGGGAGCCGTTGCTGTGCGCCTGGCGAAGCGCGTCGATCAATTCCGGCGAGGTCGGCGCGCGCGGGTCGGCGACGCTCGGGACGACGACCGTGTCGGCGGCGGCGAACTCCGCGAGTCCATACGGGCTGGTCAGGGTCGCGCCGCCGATCACGCGGATGGGGTCGGGGGTTTCGGTGCAGATCTTCAGCTCGTACCAGGGCTGCTCGATATCGGGCCAGGTCAGACCGAAGACCTCGACGACGATGCCGGTTTCGAACGCCGTCATCCCGTCGTAGGCCAGTACCGATACCGAGCTCATGTCTAAATCTTAGCGATAGTCGTCTTCTACGCCACTTCTTTCGATGACGCGGAAGTCGGACCATGAAGATATGTTGAAGCAACTGAAGGACTTCGCCATCGGAATCCACACCGCGAACGCGATCAGGCACGGCATCCGCCCGCCTGTCGCGGCTCGGCGCGAATGCCGGAAGCCACAGTGCGGGAGCGGGCGTAACCCCCGGTAACGGTCGCCGGTTCGACAGCGGGCACGATCTGTCGTCGGGTATTCATCTGCGTCCGGCCTGCGGTGTATTCCTCGCGTAATAGACTGGGTTACACCGAATCCTGGAAGGAACGATGATTATGCGCGGGCGACAGCCGCCACCCGCGAAGTCCGGGATGGGGCTCGGGGGAAAGCTTCTGGTTCTCGTCGTGCTCGGCTGGATTGCCATCGGGTTGCTCGCCGCTGGTCAGCGGCACCACTTCGCTCACCTGCCCCGGGAATGCTCGGACTGGGCGACCATCGCGGTCACCGCCGCCGCGGGGCCCGCGAACTACATCGGGCTGAATCCGCGCGTCACCGAATGCCAAGTGCCCCAACCGAGTCAATAGAGAAATGGCCGGGGAACCAGAGTTCCCCGGCCATCGACACTCAACCTCGCGCCGGCTCCAGCGCCCGCCGTTCGGCCTGGATCTCGCGCACCCGCGCGCCCTCGACATCGATATCGGGCACGATCCGGTCCAGCCACTGCGGCATCCACCACGCCCACTTGCCCAGCAGCACAAGCAAAGCGGGAATGAGCACCATCCGGACGACGAACGCGTCGAGTGCCACACCCGCCGCGAGTGCGAAGCCCATCGACTTGGCGGTGACATCGGATTCCAGCAGGAACGAACCGAACACCGAGATCATGATGATCGCCGCCGAGGTCACCACGCGCGCACCGTGGTGATAGCCCTTGATCACGGCATCGGTGGGATCGGCGCCGTGCACGTATTCCTCGCGCATGCGGGTCACCAGGAACACCTGGTAGTCCATCGCCAAGCCGAATACCAAGCCGATCAACATGATCGGCAGGAAGCTGACCAGCGGATGCGGATCCTGGATCAGCCCGAGCTTGCCTTCCTGGAAGATCAGCACGGTCGCGCCGAAGGTGGCGCCCATCGACAACAGGAAGCCGAGGGCGGCGGTGAGCGGGACCAAGATCGAGCGGAACACCAGGATCAGCAGGATGAACGCCGCGCCTGCCACGATCGCCATGTACGGAACGATCTTGCTCAACAGCACATGGTCGATGTCGGCGTAGATGGCTGTGGTGCCGGTGATGCCGTACGACATGTTGTACTGCTCGTGCAGATCGGCTTCCGCATCGCGCGCCGACTGCACCAGATCTTTCGTCGACTGCGCGTTGGGTCCGGTCTTGGGGATGCCGTTGATCAGCGCGCCCGCACCGTCCTTGCTCATCTGCGGCTCGGTGACCAGATCCATGTCGGGGTAGGACTGCAACTTGTCGCGCAAGGCATTCAGCGCCGCAGGCCGCTGGTCGGCGGGGGTGTCGCTGAGGTCGACGGCCACCTGGAGGACACCGTTGCTGCCCTCGCCGAAGCCTTCGGTGCGCAGGTCGTAGGCCTTACGGACGGTGGTCGACTTGGGCAGGCTGTCCTCGCCGGGCAGGCCGAGGTTCAGGTTCAGCGCCGGTGCGGCGAGCAGGCCGAGCACCACGATGGCGAGGAGCATCGTGATCGCGGGGAATCTCGCGATCACCCTGGCCACGCGGGTGCCGTTGGTGACGACACTGTCGTCCTCGGGATCGTGCTGGGCGATCAGCGGCAGCTTCGGCTTGAACAGCGCCTTGCCGAAGGCACCGAGCAACGCCGGCATCAGCGTGATGGCGGTGAGTACGGCGAACGCGGCCGCGATGGCACCACCCAGACCCATGAACGTCAGGAATCTGACCCCGACGATGCTCAGCCCGACGAGCGCGATGATGACGGTGAGCCCGGCGAACACCACCGCCGAACCCGCCGTGCCCAACGCGGTACCGGCCGCTTCCTCGGCTGAATCCTGCACCGCCAGCTCATGTTTGTAGCGCGAGACGATGAACAGCGCGTAGTCGATCGAGAGCGCGATGCCGATCATCGAGGCCAGGAACGTGGTGAAGCTCGGCACCGACACCACCGAGGTCGACAGGAAGATCAGCGACGTCGCCGCGCCCAGTCCGACGATCGCGGTGATGATCGGCACGAACGCGGCGACGATCGCGCCGAAGGCCACGATCATCACCACCAATGCCACCGCCATACCGATCATCTCGGATTTGCCGCTCGGCATTTCCTGTTCCATCGCGATGGTGCCGCTGATCTCGACCGTGAGCCCGGCCGCGCGGGCGGTGTCGCCCGCGTTGTAGGCGGCCTCGCGTTCGTCGGCGGTGATGTCGGCGAAGTCCGTGATCGTGAACGGGACGCTGAAGAAGGCGACGGTGTCGGGTGCGGTCTTGCTCAGCACGTTCAGCGGCGCGCCGCTGCAGGTCGACGGGTCGGGTTGCCCGGTGAGGCAGCCCATTTCGTCGGTAGTGGTGATCGGATTCGTGATCGGCTCGGCATGGTCGACGATGTCGAGTTGGCCGAGCTTTCCGATGAGCTCGTCGATCGCGGCCCGGTTGGCCGGGTCGGTGAGCTTCTGGCCCGCGGGCGCTCCCACGACATAGGTGCCGGTCACCGCGTCGAACGCGAATGCCTCTGACATGCCGGGGAAATGCTTGTCGAGGATTTCGGTGGCCCGCTCCGAGGGCAGGTTCGGCATGCTGAAGTCATCGGTCATCGGCTTCTGCAACGAGGAACCGAGCCCCGCGAGCACCATGAAGAACAGCAACCAGACGGGCAGCACAATCCATTTGCGGCGAAAGGCCAGCTTGCCCCACCGGTAGAGATAGATGGACACGGTTCTTCTCCTCGTGGATCGGTGCAGAGCGCGGATCGGAGGTGTAGCCGGGTCGAACTAGCCCTGAGTCTGCTGCCCAGCAACCGCGATATCAAGCACCGGTCCAGCCCGGATGCCGAAACAACACAGCCCCGCAATCCGGTAGCGGATTGCGGGGCCGTGTGTTTCAGTCGCGGATCAGCCGACCGAAACCGGGTGTTTCACCGTTTCGGTGGTCTCGTTGCGCAGCTGCTCGAGCTTCGCACCTTCGACGTCGATATCGGGCACGATCCGGTCCAGCCACTTCGGCATCCACCACGCCCACTTGCCCATGATCACCAGCAGTGCTGGGACAACGACCATGCGGACGATGAACGCGTCGATCGCCACACCGGCGGCCAGCGCGAAACCGAACGACTTGGCGGTGACGTCGGTTTCCATGATGAAGGAACCGAACACCGAGATCATGATGATCGCGGCCGAGGTCACCACGCGCGCGCCGTGGTGGTAGCCGGAGACCATCGCGTCCTTGGGTGATTTGCCGTGCACGAATTCCTCGCGCATGCGGGTCACCAGGAACACCTGGTAGTCCATCGCCAAGCCGAATACCAAGCCGATCAACATGATCGGCAGGAAGCTGACCAGCGGTTGCGGATCCGAGATCAGGCCGAACGCGCCCTCCTGGAAGATCAGCACGGTCGCACCGAAGGTGGCCGCCATCGACAACAGGAAGCCGAGCGCCGCGGTGAGCGGGACCAGGATCGAGCGGAACACCAGGATCAGCAGGATGAACGCGGCACCGGCCACGATCGCCAGGTACGGCAGGATCTTGCTGAGCAGCACATGGTCGACATCGGCGTAGATGGCGGTGGTGCCGGTGATGCCGTACGCCATGCCGTACTTCGCGTTCAGATCCGCTTCCGCGCCACGTGCTTCGGCGACCAGGTCCTTGGTGTCCTGGTTGTTCGGACCGGACTTCGGGACACCGTTGAGCATGGCGCCCTGGTTGTCCTTGCTCCACACCGGCTCGGTGACGTAATCCATGCCTTCGTAGGACTGGAGCTTGGCACGCAGCGCACCGACCGCGGCCTCACGCTCGGCCTCGGGCGTCGCACTCAAGTCCGCGGCGACCATGAGCACACCGTTGCTGCCTTCGCCGAAGCCTTCGGTCCGCAGGTCGTAGGCCTTACGGATGGTGGAGGTCTGCGGCATGCTGTCGTCACCGGGCAGGCCCAGGTTCAGACCGGCGGCGGGCGCGGCGAGCGCACCGAGCACGACCACCGACAGGACCAGCGCGACCCACGGGGCCTTGGCGATCAGCTTGGCGAAACGCTGACCGTTGGTGACCGAGGTTTCGTCCTCGGGGTCGTGCTGGGCCACGAGCGGCAGCTTCGGCTTGAACAGCGACTTGCCGAAGGCGCCCATCAGCGCCGGCATCAGGGTGACGGCGGTGAGCACGGCGAACGCGGCGGCGATGGCGCCACCCAGACCCATGAAGGTCAGGAACTCCACGCCGACGATGCCGAGCGCGCCCAGCGCGATGATGACGGTGAGACCGGCGAACACCACGGCCGAACCGGCGGTGCCGAGCGCGGTGCCCGCGGCTTCCTCGGCCGAATCACGCACGGCCAGTTCGTGTTTGTACCGGGAGACGATGAACAGCGCGTAGTCGATCGACAGCGCGATACCGATCATCGAGGCCAGGAAGGTGGTGAAGCCGGGCACCTCCATCACCGAGGTACCGAGCATGATCAGCGAGGTCGCCGCGCCGAGGCCGACGATGGCGGTGATGATGGGCACGACCGCGGCGACGATGGCGCCGAAGGCCACCACCATCACGATCAGCGCGACACCCATGCCGATCAGTTCGGACTTGCCGCTCGGCTGTTCCTGCTTCATCGCGATCGAGCCGCTGAGCTCGACGGTCAGCCCGGAGTTGCGGGCTTCGGCGCCGACCTCGAAGGCCGCATCGCGATCGGCGTCGGTCACGTCGGTGACCGCCTTGATGGTGAACGGGACGCTGAGCACGCCGACGGTGTCGGGTGCGGTCTCGTTCAGCACATTGAGCGGGGCAGACGAGCACTTCGACGGGTCCGGGCTGGCGAGGCAGCCCATCTCGTCGGTGGCCGCGACCGGGCTGATCAGCTTCTTCTCGTGATCGACGATCGACAGGTCGCCGAGCCTGGCGATGAACGCGTCGATCGCGGCCCGGTTGGCCGGGTCGGTGAGCTTCTGGCCCTCCGGGGCGCCGATCACGTAGGTGCCGGTGACGGCATCCATCGAGAACTGCTCCGACATGCCTTCGAAGTGCTTGTCGAGGATTTCGTTGGCCCGGGCCGACGGGAGCTCGGGCATGCTGAAGTCGTTGGACATCGGCTTGCTCAGGGTGGCGCCGAGGCCGCCGAGCAGCACGAACAGCAGTAGCCAGACCGGCAGGACAATCCATTTACGGCGGAAAGCGAACTTTCCCCATCTGTACAGGTATACGGACACGCGGGTGCTCCTAGCGCGAAGAACGGGTGGGTGGCATGGCTCGTAGACAGCACTCGCGGGCCACCCCTGCGGGACCCGCCTCCACAACATCGTTTTCTGCCTACCGTGCGGTAGGTAGACTACCTAGTGGATAAGTGGAGGAGCAACCTCAATATTGGGGGCTCCGGATGCGTCACACCTGATCATGGGAGGATTGCCGCCATGCCCGCCCGAGACATCGCCGACACCGTCACCGCAGGTGGAGGTACCAAACAGGCGATCCGCGATGCCGCGGTGGCGCTGTTCGCCGCCAAGGGTTTCGAACAGACGAGCCTGCGCGAGGTGGCGGATGTGGTGGGAATCACGAAGGCTTCGCTCTATTACCACTACGCGTCGAAGCTCGATCTGCTCCTCGCGATCATCGATCCGATCATCGATCACATGCGCGACATCATCGAGGACATCGACGCGGTGCCCTACAACGACGAGGGTATCCGCGCGGTCCTGCGCACCTATCTACGCGGCATGATCCGTCACCGCGACGCGGGCGCGCTCTGCGTGCGCGACACCGCGGCCATCGTCAACGCCATCGCCGACCGCTACCCCGACCTGATGGAACCCAACCGTGAACTGCGGCTGTGGCTGGCCGGGCCCGACCCGACCCAGGGCTCGACGCTGCGTGCCGCCGCGGCCATCGAGGTGCTCGGGGTGGCGCTGCTGTCCTCGGAGCTGGCACCGGGCACCACCGACGAGGTGGTCGAGAAGACTCTGCTCGACGCGGCAACCTGCGTACTGACCGCGGGCGGCACCGCGTAAGTTCGACACCGTGCATATCACCGCCAGGGTCGATTACGCGGTGCGAACGCTGCTCGAGCTCGCCGCGGCCGATGGAGTCGTCAAGTCCGAGGCCATCGCCGCCGCCGCGCAGATCCCACCGAAGGTGCTCGAGACGGTGCTGGCCGAACTGCGTCGCGCCGAGCTCGTACTGAGCAGGCGCGGGCCCGACGGCGGGTATCGCCTCGGCAGGCCCGCGACGGAGATCTCGGTGGCCGATGTGATCCGCGCGGTGGAGTCGCCGCTGGCATCGGTGCGCGGGCAGCGGCCCGAGGATGTGCGGTATCCCGGTGCGGCGGAACCCTTGCAGCAGGTGTGGATCGCGCTGCGGGTCAATATCCGGGCCGTGCTGGAGAATGTCTCCATCGCCGATATCGCCGCGGACCGGCTGCCCGGTTTCATCGATGAGCTGGTCGCCGACCCCGGCGCGTGGGCACGTCGCGAGCCGCGCACACCCGCCGGCGCCTGAGTTATCCACAGGCTGAGAGTTATCCACAGCGTGGGTAAAAGTGCTCGGCGCTGGTCACCCGCGCGCTGTAGCCTTCGACCATCATGTTGATCACCCTGCTGCGGACCTACCTGGCCCCGTACCGCGCCCAGCTGGCGGGTGTCCTCGTACTCCAGCTGATCTCGGTTATCGCGATGCTCTACCTGCCCAGTCTCAACGCCGACCTGATCGACGACGGTGTCACCAAGGGCGACATCGGTTTCATCTGGACCACCGGTCTGTGGATGCTGGCGGTGAGCTGCGTGCAGATCGTGGCCTCGTCGGCGTCGGTGTATTTCGGCGCGCAGGCGGCGATGGGTGCCGGTCGGGATATGCGCGGTGGCGTGCTGCACCGGGTGGAGACGTTCTCGGCCAGGGAGGTCGGGATGTTCGGCGCGCCGTCGCTGATCACCCGCTCGACCAACGACATCCAGCAGGTCCAGCTGCTCATCGTGATGTCGGTGACGATCCTGGTGATGGCGCCGATCATGTGCGTCGGCGGCGTGATCATGGCGGTGCGGGAAGATCTCGGGCTCTCGTGGTTGCTGTTGATCGCGGTGCCCGCACTCGCCATCTCCATGGGCACGATCGTGGCCAGGATGGTGCCGGGGTTCCGGCAGATGCAGGAACGTATCGACGGGGTCAACCGGGTGTTGCGCGAGCAGATCACCGGCATCAGGGTGGTGCGCGCGTTCGTGCGTGAGCGGCAGGAGATCTGGCGCTTCGGGATGGCCAACACCGCGCTCACCGACGCCTCGCTGCGCGTGGGCAAGCTGATGGCGCTGATGTTCCCGACCGTGATGTTGATCAGCAATCTGACCGCCGTCGGGGTGATCTGGTTCGGCGGTCACCATGTGGACGAGGGCACGATGCAGATCGGCTCGCTCACCGCGATGCTGTCCTATGTCATGCAGATCCTGATGGCCGTCATGATGGCCTCGTTCCTGGCGATGATGGCTCCGCGTGCGGCCGTCTCCGCCGATCGGATCGGCGCGGTGCTCGAGACCGAGTCCTCGGTCCGCCCGCCGCGGCTGCCGCAGGTGTTCAAGGGCGACCCGGCCACGGTCGACCTGCAGTTCGCGGAATTCGCCTTCCCCGGCGCGGAGAAGCCGGTGTTGCGCGGAATCCGATTCCAGGTCACGCCCGGTACCACCACTGCCATCGTCGGTTCGACCGGCGCGGGCAAGACCACGCTGATCAACCTGATCCCGCGCCTGATCGATGTCACCGACGGCGCGGTCTATCTCGGCGGCACCGATGTGCGCCACCTCGACCTCGAACTCCTGCGCGGTGGCATCGGATTGGTGCCGCAGAAGGCCTACCTGTTCTCCGGCACCGTCGCGACCAACCTGCGCTACGGCAAGCCAGAGGCCACCGACGAAGAGCTCTGGCACGCGCTCGAGGTCGCCCAGGCCGCCGATTTCGTGCGTGAGATGCCGCAGGGTCTGGACACTCCGGTCGCTCAGGGCGGCACCACGGTGTCGGGCGGTCAGCGCCAGCGGCTGTGTATCGCCCGCGCGCTGGTACGCAAGCCGCGCATCTACCTGTTCGACGATTCGTTCTCCGCGCTCGATGTCGCCACCGACGCCCGGCTGCGCGCCGCGCTGAAGCCCGAGACCGCCGACGCCTCGGTGATCATCGTGGCCCAGCGGATCCAGACCATTCGCGATGCCGACCAGATCGTCGTCCTCGAAGACGGCGCGATGGCGGGGATCGGCACCCATGACCAATTGATGCAGCGCTGCTCGGAGTACCGCGAGATCGTCGAGTCCCAGCTGAGCGTGGAGGAAGCCCGATGAGGCCAGGTGGACCCGTACCCGGAGCTCCGGGTACGAAGGCCAAGTCGTTCCGTCCGTCGCTCAAGCGACTGGTGGGCAGGCTGGCTCCCGAGAAGTTCACCGTCGGGGTGATCGTCGGGCTGGTGATCACGTCTGTGGTGCTCAATACGCTCGGCCCGTATCTGCTCGGCAAGGCGACGAACCTGGTGTTCGACGGTTTCGTCGGTAAGCAGCTCGAACCCGGACTCACCAAGGACCAGACCGTCGAGCTGCTGCGCAGGCAGGGCGAGAACACCCGCGCCGACATGCTCTCGGCGATGAACGTCATCCCGGGTACCGGCATCGACTTCGACGCCGTCGGCCGCGTGCTGATGCTCGTGCTCGCGCTGTATGTGGCCGCCGCGGTATTCGGCTGGCTGCAGGGTTATCTGCTCAATATCGCCATCAACCGGACCGTGAAGCGGTTGCGCGACGAGGTGGAGCAGAAGCTGCACCGGCTGCCGCTGCGCTACTTCGACACCTCACCGCGCGGTGACGTGCTCAGCCGCGTCACCAACGACGTCGACAATGTCTCGCAGAGCTTGCAGCAGACGATGAGTCAGCTGCTGGTCTCGGTGTTCTCCGTGATCGGCATCCTGATCATGATGTTCTGGATCTCGCCGCTGCTGGCGCTGATCGCGCTGCTCACCGTGCCCGCCGCCATCGTGGTCACCGCGCAGATCGCCAAGCGATCCAAGCCGCACTTCGTCAACCAGTGGAAATTCACCGGTGAGGTGAACTCCTCGGTGGAAGAGGCCTACACCGGCCACGAGATCATCACCGCGTTCGGTCGCGGGCGCGAGGTCGGCGAGGAATTCGATCAGCGCAACCAGAAGCTCTACGACGCGAGCTTCAAGGCGCAGTTCATCTCCGGCCTGATCATGCCGGCCATCATGTTCCTCGGGAACGTGAACTTCGTGTTCATCGCGCTGGTCGGCGGGCTGCGGGTGGCCACCGGCAACCTGTCGCTCGGTGATGTGCAGGCGTTCATCCAGTACTCGCGCCAGTTCAGTCAGCCGCTCACCCAGATCGGTGCGATGGCGAACCTGCTGCAGTCCGGCGTCGCCTCGGCGGAGCGGATCTTCGAGATCCTCGATGCCGAGGAGCAGAGTCCCGATCCGCTGGTCGAGAACTCGCGTCCGGTGGATCGCGGGCGGGTGGAATTCGAGGCGGTGTCCTTCGGCTACGACCCGGAGACGCCTGTCATCGAGCGGCTTTCGCTGGTCGCCGATCCCGGTCATGTGGTCGCCATCGTGGGCCCGACCGGCGCGGGCAAGACCACGCTGGTGAACCTGCTGATGCGCTTCTACGAACTCGACGCGGGCACCATCGCGATCGATGACGTCGACATCACCACCATCACCCGCGACCACCTGCGCTCGCGCATCGGCATGGTGTTGCAGGACACCTGGCTGTTCAAGGGCACCATCCGCGAGAACATCGCCTACGGCAACCCGACGGCATCGGAGGCCGACATCCAGGCCGCGGCCCGCGCTGCCTACGTCGACCGGTTCGTGCACTCGCTGCCCAACGGCTACGACACGGTCATCGACGAAGAGGGCGGCGGGGTGAGCGCGGGCGAGAAGCAGCTGATCACGATCGCCCGCGCGTTCCTGGCCAAGCCGTCGATCCTGATCCTGGACGAGGCGACCAGCTCGGTCGACACCCGCACCGAGTCGCTGGTCCAGCACGCCACCGCGGCCCTGCGCCGCGATCGCACCAGCTTCGTGATCGCGCATCGGCTTTCGACGATTCGTGACGCGGATCTGATCGTCGTGATGGACAAGGGGCGCATCGTCGAACACGGCACCCACGACCGGCTGCTCGCCGAGCGCGGACCGTACTACAACCTGTACAACGCCCAGTTCGCGGCCGCCCAATAACACCCTGGCACGATGGGCCCGTGGCAGACAGCAGTGAGTTCTCCTTCGAAGTAGGCACCCGTCTCGACGGGGGCAGGCATGGCCGGACCGGGGTGATCTCCACCCCGCACGGTGAGATCGCCACGCCCGCTTTCATTCCGGTGGGGACGAAGGCTTCGGTGAAGGCCGTGCTGCCGGAGACGATGAAGGAGATCGGGGCACAGGCGCTGCTGGCCAATGCCTATCACCTGTACTTGCAGCCCGGCGCCGATGTCGTCGATGAGGCGGGTGGGCTCGGCAAGTTCATGAACTGGTCCGGGCCCACCTTCACCGACAGCGGCGGGTTCCAGGTGATGTCACTGGGGGTCGGGTTCAAGAAGGTCCTCGCGATGGAGGCCGTGGACATCCGGTCCGACCAGGTGATCGCGGCGGGCAAGGAGCGGCTGGCCACCGTCGACGACGACGGGGTCACCTTCCGTTCGCACCTGGACGGTTCCAAGCATCGCTTCACGCCCGAGGTGTCGATGGGGATCCAGCACGAGTTGGGGGCCGACATCATGTTCGCCTTCGACGAGCTGACCACGTTGATGAATACCCGTGGCTATCAGGAGAAGTCGTTGCAGCGCACGCACGAGTGGGCGCAGCGCTGCATCGACGAACACGAACGGCTCACCGCCGTCCGCGGTCATCGGCCGTATCAGGCGCTGTTCGCGGTGATCCAGGGCGCGCAGTACGAAGACCTGCGGCGCAAGGCTTGTCGTGAGCTGGAGACGATCCGGGGAAATGGCGGCACGGAATTCGACGGGTACGGCATCGGCGGAGCCCTGGAAAAGCACAATCTCGGCACGATCGTCGGGTGGTGCAGTGATGAGCTGCCCGAGGACAAGCCGCGTCACATGCTGGGGATCAGTGAGCCGGAGGACATGTTCACCGCGATCGAGAACGGCGCCGACACCTTCGACTGCGTCAATCCGTCGCGGGTGGCGCGCAACGCCGCGATCTATGTCGACGAGGGGCGCTTCAACATCAACACCGCCCGGTTCCGGCGGGACTTCACCCCGATCGACGAGAACTGCGACTGCTACACCTGCGCCCACTACACCCGCGCCTACCTGCATCACCTGTTCAAGGCCAAGGAAATGCTGTCGGCGACGCTGTGCACAATTCACAACGAGCGCTTCACGATTCGCCTCGTCGACCGGATCAGGGCCAGCATCGAGGGCGGGTATTTCGATGAGTTCAAGAAGGAGTTCTTGGGCCAGTGGCGGGGCCGGATCAAGGTGCCAGGGGAGTAGGGCTCTCCCGGGCCCTCCGGGTAGGGACACATAGGTGTTGCCCTACCCGGGCGGGTCGACGGCTAGTCGTGCAGCGCGTCCAGTTTCGCGGGGGCGTAGGTCGGTTCGGTCTTCTTGAGGATCGCGATGACGCGGTAGGTGATCGGCAGCACCAGGATCTCGCACAGGGTCTTCCAGAGGAAGCCGACGATGACGAAGTTGATGAACGACTGCCAGGTGTCGATGCCGATGGCGGTGGCGGCGATCGAGCAGAAGATCAGGGTGTCGGCGAACTCGCCGACGACGGTGGAGCCGATCAGGCGAGCCCACAGGTGCTTTTCCTTGGTGCGTTCTTTGATAAGCACCAACGTGACCGAGTTCAGCAGCTGGCCGACGAAGTAGCCGGCGAGGCCTGCCAGCACCAGCTGGGGGGTGGTGCCGAGGACCGTACGGAAGGCTTCCTGGTTTTCGTAGAACCCGGCGGCGGGGAGCCGGATGGCCACGGCGAAGCAGGCGACGGTCAGCAGCAGCGCGGCGAAACCGGTGTAGATGGCATGGCGGGTGGCGCGGAAGCCGTAGACCTCGCTGAGCACGTCGCCGAGGATGTAGGCCAGCGGGAACAGGAAGAAGGCGCCGTCGGTCGCGATCGGCAGGACCTGGATCGGGCCGAGCATCACCGAACTGTCGGTGAAGAACTCCACACCCTTGGTGGCGCAGATATTGGAGATGATCAGCGTCGCGGTGAACATGGCGACGATTACCGGATAGAACCCCCGCGCAACCTGGGCGAATGCCGCATGGTCCGGCGCGGGGTGCCCAGATTCAGCTGGTTTGTCGAGCGAGTTTGTATCAGTCACGGCGCTTATTCTCCCAAGGAAGCGATGCGTCACGATGGCTGGTTGTGGAATACGCTGTCGTTATGACGAATCCCGGCGATTCCGACGAGTGGTGGAAGCAGTACGGCGGCTCCGGCGTGTCGCCGGAGTCCGGCGCGCCGGGTTCGGTGCCGCAGCATCCGACCGCCCAGCCGCCGCAGCCTCCCAATTACCCGTCGTCGCCGCAGTATCCCCAGCAGCCGGCGCCGCCACCCTCGCAGCCGCAGTACCCGCAGCAGCCACCGTCGCAGCCGCAGTACCAGCAGCCCAATCAGCCGCAGTATCCGCAGCAGCCGCCCGCTTACGGGCAGCCGCCTGCCTACGGCGGTTATCCGGCCGCGGGTGCCTACCAGCCGTACGGGCAGTACCCGCAGCCGCAGGGCACCAACGGGCTGGCGATCGGCGCGCTGGTCTCCTCGCTGATCGGCCTGTGCAGCTGTGGCATCGGCGCGATCGTGGGCATCATCCTCGGCGTGATGGCGCTCAACCAGATCAAGGAGCGCGGCGGCGAAGGTAAGGGCATGGCGCAGGCAGGCATCTGGATCGGTGTCGCCGCGATCGTGGGCTGGACGCTCTACATTCTCTTCTTCGTCGTGCTCGGGATCGCCGGTGGACTGGATTCGTCCACGACCTACTGACCTCGAACGAAACAGGGGCGCTTCCGGATTCCGGAAGCGCCCCTGTTGTTTTCGTCAGGTGAAGGGAATCAGCCCTTGACGACCTGCGTGCCGCCGGCGAACTTGTCGTGCCAGCCCTGCTTGTTCGGGTCGTTGCTGATCGTGACCATGATGTAGATCGCCAGGCCGAGGCTGACGAGCCCGCCGACGCAGGGGATCAGGCCGACGATGGTGAACAGGTTGCGCTTGAGAGACTGCTCAGGCGTCAGGCTCGGCGCACCACCGGGGGCGAGCACGCGCAGGCCGAGGATCTTCTTGCCCAGAGTCTGACCCTGCTGCGTGACCTCCATGGCCACGAAGTAGCCGTAGACGGCGAGCGAGAAGACCAGACTGGTGATGATCTGGCCACCGGTGCCGCTGCCGACGATGAGGCCGAGAACGATCGCGGCGGGGATACCGATGATCAGGTAGTCGATCACACGCGCACCGATCCGGATCCCCAGATCCGCGGGCTGCACGCCGCCGAAGTTCTGCTGCTGACCGTACCCACCCTGCGGGTAAGCCTGCTGCTGACCGTACGGGTCCTGCCCGTAGGCCGGCTGCTGCTGGCCGTAGGGGTCCGGCTGGCCGTAACCGGGCTGGGGTGCGCCGCCGTGTCCGGGCTGGCCGTACGGCTGCTGCTGGCCGTAGCCGGGCTGCGGCTGCTGCTGGCCGTAGGGGTCCTGGCCGTAGCCGCCGGGCTGACCGCCCTGCGGGTACTGGTTGGGGTCGTAACCACCGCTGGTCATAATCTCAGTCCTCGTTTTGATCTTCTAGATCGGTCAATGCGTACGTTACGGACATCCCTCTGGTCGGAACAACCCGATAGGCTCGAGTATCCACGGTTTCTCAGGGATGCGTGCGGGGTCGAAAACTTCGCGTAGCTCGGCAGTAGTCCGTGCGGAATATCCGAGTGACTCCGCGATCGCCGCCACTACGTCCCCGGGTGTGTGACCCAGGGCACGTTGGTCCGAAAGGCTCACGGCCCCATCACGTTTGGCAAGCCGCTTGCCCTCTTCGTTGAGTACGAGAGGTACGTGGGCGTAGGTCGGGGCGGTGAGTCCGAGCAGCTCCGCGAGATAGGCCTGGCGCGGGGTGGACGGTAGTAGGTCGTCACCGCGAACCACCTGGTCAACGCCTTGGGCGGCATCGTCGACCACGACGGTGAGGTTGTAGGCGGGAATACCGTCGCCGCGGCGCAGCACCAAATCGTCGACGGCGCCCCGATATCGGCCGTGCAGCAGATCGGTGATCTCGTACTCGGTCACCTCGGCGCGCAATCGCACTGCGCCGGTGCGTCCTTCGGCCCGCTTGGTCGCGCGCTCTTCTCGGCTCAGCCGGCGGCAGGTGCCGGGGTAGGCGCCCATCGGCCCGTGTGGCGCCGTGGCGGCCTGCTGGATTTCGCGTCTGGTGCAGAAACATTCATAGGTGCGCCCGGCGGCGGTCAGTTCGGCGACGGCGGCCGCGTAGGCCGGCAGCCGGTCGGATTGGTAGACCACCGGACCGTCCCAATCGATGCCGATCGCGGCGAGGTCGTCGAGCTGGCGCTCGGCGGCGCCCGGCCGGACCCGGTCCAGATCGTCGACCCGCATCAGGAACTCGCGCCCCGAGGTTCGCGCGAAAAGCCAGGCGAGCACCGCGGTACGCAGGTTTCCCACGTGCAGCTCGCCCGAAGGGCTCGGCGCGTAGCGGCCCGCGCCTCGACTCGTTGGCACGCCTCGATCCTAGGTGGGCTCTCGGCACAGCCGCGTCCGCAGCCGTTCCTCGGCGATGGCGTCACCGGTATCGAGCGCGACGAGCAGCTCCTGCGCGTGCGCGATGAGCCCGGCACGGTCGACATCGTGCTGCTGGGCATTCGCCGGATACGACCCGAGCCGCTCACTCGCGCGGCGCAGCAGAGTACCCGCGCCTTTGGCGTTGCCCCGCTGGATGTGGGTGAGGCCGACGGCGTATTGAGCCAGCCCCTGCCAGAGCATCCGCTCGGCAACCGGCCCGTTCTTCCATGCGGCCTCCAATACCTCGTGGGCATTGAATGCCAATCCGTCGTCCAGCAGTTGCTGAGCGAAGGTGAGAGTTTGCTGGGGCCCGAGCTCGAGATCGTCGGGAATTCGGGCGACTCCGGCACTGCCGGGAGGCAGCGGTCGGCCGAGTCGGTCGCGGGGGCGGTCGTTACGGGCACGACCTGCGGTGTCACGGTCACGGGAGATCATTCCCCCATGATCCACGCCTGCCCTCGATGGTGCGCATGTGACTGCTGAGGCACTCGAGAAATTGACGTATCACGGACCAATCACATGGAAGTAAATCGGGATGTGTCAACCGGATCCGGAATGGGTAAGAGGCCTGGCAATGCCTCCGCAAACGTGAAGCTTCGCAAGCTTGGCAAAACGATATGGGAAAGCAAATTCTCTTCCGCAACATTGCGGAAGACCTGCTAGTGTTTCTTCCGCGGGGGCAGCCCCCGGAGGCGGAAACGCCTCGATGCGCTGGTTCGTGCCGGTCGGTTGCGCGCGCCGTGTGGCAGTGCCTTGTGTGCCACGAAGTAACTCATCGGTCGCGCCGGATTTCGGAATGTTGCAACGATTCCAGGAGTTATCCCTTCTTCTCGATGAACAAAGGAGCAAGTGCCGTGGAAGTTGATGTGACCGACGCTGTGTGGCGGAAGAGCACCTACAGCGGACCCGATGGGAACTGCGTCGAAGTAGCCTTTCTCGCCGGCGGCGATATTGCCGTTCGCGACACCAAGGATCGCGGTCGCGGACCCGTGCTGGCCTTCGGTCCGAGGCAGTGGCGAGCCTTTCTCGCCGATGTCACCGCGGGAGAGTTCGCGCGCGGCTGAGCCGCCACATGCATCTCGAATGGGCAATACCGGCCCCGAGTCGAGCGGACTCGGGGCCTTCTCAGTGACCTCGGCGGGTTGGCCTATCGTGGCCGGATGACCACGATGGCCGCGCGCGACGCGACGATGTTCTGGCTGTCGCGCCGCACCACCAACGATGTGTTCCTGCTCTACTCTTTCGCCGAAACCGATACCGCCACTGACGAACTCCGTGCTTTCGTCGCCGCGCGTGTCGCACGCATTCCGGATCTGCGGATCCGGTTACAGGAGATACCGGGCGATCTCGGCTATCCGCGCTGGATTCCGGCCGAATTCACGTCCCAGCAATTCGTGCACCATCGGCCGGACGGCCTGTCATGGCACGCGCTGCTCGCGGATCTGGGCGAACTCCTGGGAACCGGCGTCGTCGCGACCGAATATCCCTGGCGCATCCACGTTTTCCGGGCGGTCCACGCTGCGCCGAGGTCGGCGGGGCCCGTTGTGGTGGTGGTGCTGCAGCTTTCGCACGCGCTCGCCGACGGCACCCGTGCCGCCGCTATCGCACGAGCGCTCTTCGGGACAGTTGTGGATGACGCTGTTGTCCACAGCACACCCGGTGCGCCTGTGGACAACTCGGCATATCACCCGGTCGGACCTGCTAAAACTCCCACACATCCTGTGGATTCCTGTGGACAACCCTGTGGATGGATTGCCCGCCGGGTAGATCCGAGAGTGCTTGGAGTGCTGCGCTTTCCCGGTCAGCTGGCCACCACGGCCTGGCGCGGGCGGGCCGCATACCTGGCACAGCGGGAATTGGCGGACCGGACGGCCGAGGGTGAGGTACCCGCGGCCGCAACCGGATTCGCACCGTGCGCGCTGAACCCGGCCGCCGCGGTCATCGACCACACGGTGCGAATGCTGGTCGTCGATGTGGACGACCTCCGCATTCCGGGCAAAACTGTCACTGTTGTTGCATTGACGGCGATTTCGCGTGCGCTGGCCGACTACCTCGCCGAGCGCGGCGAGCGGCCGGAACGGCTGGGGACGGCCCTGCCGATGGCACTTCCGGCACCGAGCCCGGCGCGCAACAACTACCGCGGACTGTCCATCGACCTGCATATCAACGAACCCGACCTGCGCATTCGCGCGAATCTCATCGCCGATGAACTCGCCGCCCGGCGCGAACGAGCGCTGAATCCGCTGCTTTCCGCACAGGATCGAGTCGGTGAGGTGGTCCCCGCTGTCCTGGCGGTACGCGATGTCGACCGTGCCGACCTGGACAACGTTCCCGCGACGCTCGACGGCAACACCGTTGTCTCCAGCGTCTACCGCGGTCCGGGTGACCTCGCCTTCGCAGGGGCCCCGGTCCTGTTCACCGGCGGTTTCCCCGCCCTCGGCAGCGTCATGCACCTGACCCACGGCGTCCACGGAATCGGTGAAACCATCACACTGTCAGTGCATTCCGATCCGCGGGTAGTGCCCGATCCCGACCGCTACCTGCAACTGCTCGCCGAGTCACTCGACGCGGTGGTCGCCGCGCACCGCTGATCCGCGCCCGGTTTCACCGAATTCGGCCGGGGCCGGTGCTGTTTCCCGCCCGGTTCAGCTCGGCACCCACCGCCAGTAGTGCCGAGTGCAACGCCGTCGCCGGATCTGTTCCAGCGGCTTCGCCCTCGATCACACCGTCGATCCGGAACGGGCAGAAGTACCCGGTTCCGCTGTCGCCCTGGTGCGGTCGCCCGATCTCGATGAGCGGGCCCTTTCGGTGTGCTGCGGCGATCGCCGTCGCGAGTGCCGCATCGGCGGCCCGCGGATCACGGCGATGAGCGACCGGCAGCGCGGGCGTCGATTGCGCGTGCACCCGCTCGTACCAGGCGATCACCTCGAAAGAGGCTGCTCGCGTGCCGGTTTCGTAGTGGCCGAGCGCCGCCCTGCTGTACGGAACGCGTGTGGCCAACGCGGCCAGCGACAATCCCGCCTCTTCCCGCAGTCGCCGCAACCGAGCTCCGACGATGCCGTTCCCCTGCTCGCCCCGACTGGACATGGACTCATCGTAGAGAACTGTAGACGTTTGTAGACGCTTTTTGCTGTCCAAAAGGTCTTGACGGCGACCATACTTTTCGTGGCGGCTTGGTGACCACAATACCGCGCCACTCGTGCAAGCACTGACTCGTTCGGAGGGGAACCGATGGAGATCTTTCTGTGGATTGCTGTGGGGCTGTTCGTGTTCGGGGCGCTGAGCCGCTACCTACTACTGCTGCCGCCCGAAGACCACGGGCGCCCGAGCGTCGCCGAGATCCGGCGGCGGCTTCAGGCCGAGCGCGAGGGGCCGGGCCACGACTCGACACTGCCGTCGGTGCGCAGCATTTCCGCCAGCAGCTTTTCGGCGTCGGACTTCTCCCGTGCGAGGACGCTCCAGCCGCGCACCAGACCGTCGGGGCCCGCCTTCGTCGTCCACGAGCCGACGGCGTGAGCACCCTGGGGATGGAGCGAGTAGTAGATGGTGCCCACCGGGAACGCGATATCCATACCGCGCACCCAGCCGGTGAGCGCCTCGCCCTCCCATACGCGCATCTCGCCACGCACCTGAGTGCCCGGATCCGACTCGGGCGCAGGCGATTCAGCGGCCGAGTCGAGCATCAGATGGTCGCCCTCGTGCCGGATGGTCACCGCCGCTACCTCGACCTCGTCCGGGTGGTTCGCCGGTTTCTGCCAGGCTGCCCACCAGTGACCCGCCAGGTCGACGCGGTTGTCCACGATGCCGGCCAGCTCCGCCAGCGAGACCTGCAACGCGTCGGCCAACCGGACCGCGACCGGCAGCGTCGGCGACTGCTCCTCGGACTCGTACCTGGTGATCTGGCGCGAGCTCACCCCGATCGCGGTGGCCAGCGCGGGCTGCGAGAGCCCGAGCAGCCTGCGCCGCTCCTGGATCACCTTCCCCGTCCCGGTGTTCATACAGTCATCGCCTCCATAGCCTGCCCCTCCCGTCACACCCTGCTGGACACATCCGCACCAGACCCGCCGCCATCGCGGGCGGGCACCCTCCGTCACGAAGAGCACTGGCGCGCCGCACATGCCGACTGTGTGGCCGATTCTTCCATTTCTTCGCTCCAGCAGGCCCGTTTCGTGCTGACTCAGCACAACGGATGCGGTCCGCGCTGTCTCCAGCACCTGGCAGCGACGGCTTACAGCACCGGATTGATCGACGACATCTGACCCTACGGCTCGACCTCGAACCTCGCCACGCGCTCCTCGCCGGCCGAATCCGGACCCGACACGTTGACGAACTGATTGCGAGACGGCGAAGGTCCTGCGATCGCCGTTACCGTCGAGGTATGAGTGCGGACCCCTTGGCGGAAGGCGACGGCGCCACTGTTCTCGAGCGCCCAGGTCTGCGCCATCGATGGTGGCGATTGCGCAGGCCGTTCGTGTTGCCGTCGCAGCGGGCCACCGCCGACAACATCGTCGCCGCGCCGACCCCGCTGCAACCGATCGACCTCGGCGACGACGCCGAGGTGTCGCAGGTACTCGACCTCGCGGTGCGGGTGGGTGAGGTGGTGCTGTCCGCGGGCACCGGTGTCGGTGACACCTCCGCGCAGGTCCGCTTCATCGCCTCGACCTACGGACTGAACAGCTGCGATATCGATGTCACCTTCGACGCGATCCGCATCTGGGCCGATCGCGGGCCCAGCCTGCCACCGGCCAGCGATATGCGCGTCGTGAAATACCGTTCGCTCGACTTCACGCGGTTGGCCGCGGTCGACCGGCTCACGCGCCGCATCCGCAGCCAGATCGTCCCCGTCGACCAGGCGCACGCCGCCCTCGACGAGCTGATCTCCTCGCGACACCCCTACCCGCGCTGGGTGTCGACGGCGGGCTGGTCGCTGCTGGCGGCGGCGATCGCGGTGCTGCTCGGTGGTGGGTTCGTCCTGGCCGCGATCAGTTTCGCGACCACAGCGGTGATCGATGTGGTGAACCGGTTCCTGCATCAGCTCGGGCTACCGATGTTCTTCCAGCACATGATCGGTGGTGTCATCGCCACCATCCCGGCCATCGCGCTCGCCTCGATCAGTGATCACTGGAGATCCGATGCGGCGCTGATCGTCGCCGCGGGCATCACGGTGCTGCTGTCGGGTCAGCAGTTGGTGGGTTCGGTGCAGGACGCCATCACCGGCGCGCCGATCACCGCGGCTGCCCGCATGCTCGAAGTGGTGATGATGACCGGCGGCATCGTCGCGGGCATCGGTCTCGCCCTGCGGATTTCGACGATGATGGGCATCGCGGTGCCGGAGATCGCGGCGAGTGCGGGCCGCGACACCGAGTATCTGGCGATCAAACTGGCGGCCGGTGCGGTCGCGGCGATCGCCTTCGCACTGGCCTGCTACGCCGAGCGGCGGGCGCTGTTCGCGGCCGGGCTCAGCGGTGCGGGCGGCACGATGGCCTTCCTCGGCGCGCAGGACATCGGCTTCGGGCCGGTGGTGTCGTCAGGGCTGGCGGCCATCCTGATCGGTCTCGCCGGTGGTCTGATGGCGCGTCGCGCGCTCACGCCGCCCTTGGTCGTCGCGGCGGCCGGTATCACGCCGCTGCTGCCGGGTCTGAAGGTGTATCGCGGGCTGTATGCCCTGCTCGAGGACGAAACGCTGCTCGGGTTCGGGCAGATCCTCGCTGCGTTCGGCGTCGGCTGCGCGCTGGCCGCGGGCGTCATCCTGGGTGAATGGTTCGACCGCTTGCTCAGTCGCCGCGGTGCGCCGCGCGACTTCGATCCGACCTACACCAGCGACCGATGAACTCCGACGAGCGTGCGTGCCTAGATCTGCACGAGGGTGCGTGGCCCGTCGGCCGCCGTTTCGGCGGGCGCCGGGTCCTGGACGCGCGGTTTGCCTGCCGCCCAGCGCATCTGGCTGCGGGCCGCGGGTGCCTCGGTGGCCGAGGGGATGACCAGCAGCGCGAGCGCGGCGCCGTTGCTGCCGACCACGTGCATGATGCGCGCGGCCTGTTCGTTGGCGGCTGTGCTGTCACCGGATTCGCTGGTGGTCCAGTCGAATCCGAGCCGCGCCAGCTTGCCGATCCGCGGTCCGACCGCGGTCACCAACTGGTGCAACTCGGTCATCGGCTGGTCGGTTCGCGGCCACCAGGCGCCGTCGATCGGCCCCGTGGTGGCTGTGCGGTCACGCAGCATCAGCCGGATCGGCCCGGACGCGTCGCGCCCGATGCTCGTTTCTGGTGATGTATTCACTTCGTTCTTGTACTTTCTGATTTCTGTGCGATCGAGACCGCTCGCGGCATCGACCGGCGCGGTCCGAAGACGGACCGGCGCGAAGGCTGGGTACCCACTGGGCTGTGTCGGCACGCACATTGATGTTGGGGCGGCGACGACGGCTGTGGGTGTGGTGGGGGTCTCCCGCACCATCGGGGCTCACTCTACGGAAGCCCACTGACAGATCCACCGATTAAACGAACAGGGCCCCGACCGGCGAACCGATCAGGGCCCTGCTGTTGCGGAGGATAGGGGATTTGAACCCCTGAGGGCGTTAACCCAACCCGCGTTCCAGGCGAGCGCCATAGGCCACTAGGCGAATCCTCCGTGGAGCAGCATAGCGGGTCGCAGGGGGTCGATGCCAAACCGGGCCCCTGCGACCGGTTCTGACCTGCTACTTCTTCAAAGCCGCCAGTACCTTGCGGACCTGCGCCTCGGCGGCGGTGCGCATGGCGGCCTTGTCGGCGGTGCGCGTTGTCGACACCTCGATCTCCACCTTCACCGAGATGTTGCTGTCGTGCGCGGCCACCACGACGGAGTAGTCGCTGGGGATGGAACCGTAGATGTGCTGCTCGGTGGCGTAATACGCCTCCGTGCCGAGACCGCTCACCGCTCCCTGGTCGTAGTCCTTGCCGGTGGTCTTGGTGTCGTAGCCCTTCCAGCGCGCATAGTCGGACTCGGTCTCGCTCTCGGTCTTGAACTCGACCTCGAGCCCCAAGCTCGCGGCGTTGGCGTTGCGACCCGACTCCTTGTTGTTGGCATCGCAGTCGTAGGAGCCGCCACCGATGTACTCCGACGGTCCGCGCTCGGTATGGGTGGTGGTCTCGCGAGTGGACGACCACTGGTTCAGCACGGTGAGATCGACCAGGTCGCAGGCGTTCTTGCCGTCTTTGTAGACGTAGCTGCCCGCCCATTTCTCCGGATCGGGTCCGAAGGGGTTGTCCTCGACCTTGTTAGCCGTGAACGCGATCAGCCCGATCACGAGAACGCCCACCGCGACGATGGCGCCACCGACGATCCACCACACCGCCTTGTTGCCAGAGGAAGGCGGCCGCGGCGGTGCGCCCCACTGCGGGCGTGGCGCCTGATAGGCGCCCGCTTGCGGATGCGCGAACTGCTGCGGCTGCGCGAACTGCTGAGGTTGCGCGAACGGTTGCGGGTTCGCGCCGCTCTGGTAGGGCCCGGGCGGCGCGGTATAGGGCTGGGGGTTCGCGCCGCTTTGATAAGGCGTCGGCGGTGCGGTGTAGGGGCCGGGCGCGCCGATATTGCCGCGCAGCACCGTCGGGTCGGCTTGCGCGGGGTTCTGAACTGCGCCTTCGCCTGGTCGTTCCCACCACGCGACGGTGGGGTCGGACGGCGGCACGCCGTCGCCGGGTGGTTGCTGATTCGGGCCGGTCACGATCGGGCCCCCCTCTCCAGTCTTGGGGAACACCGAACCCCCCGCTGCCGATATCGGATAGATCGTAGCCAGCGTCACCGTCGGCGCGGTGGTTATACGGCTGCGTACACTCGAGTATCGACTGGTCGGGTGTGGTCGTCGCTGGATGGATATGAGGTGGAACACGTCGTGGGTACCGCGCGAACTCCCCGGGTCAGATGGGTCGAGGAAGGGCTGGCCGTGCTGGCGTCCTCGGGCGTCGACGCCGTCCGGATCGAGGCGCTGGCCAAACGCATCGGCGTGACAAAAGGTGGGTTCTACGGCTACTTCGCCGACCGCGACGCACTGCTCACCGCGATGCTCGACGTGTGGGAGAGCGAGGCGACCGACCAGGTGCTCGAGCGCGTCGAGCACGCGGGCCTCGACCCCAAGACCAAGGCGCGGGTGGCCGGGCTGCTCACGTTCTCCAGCAATCGGCTGCTCCCGATCGACCTCGCGATCCGCGACTGGGCCCGCCGCGACGACGACGTCGCCGAACGCCTGCGCCGCGTCGACAACGCGCGAATGGCATTGCTGCGCGAGACAATCGGCGTGTTCTGCGAAGATCCCGATGAGGTGGAAGCCAGGAGCCTGCTCGCCTTCTGCGCCACCATCGGCAGCCACTTCCTGGCAGCCGACCACGACGGCCGCACTCGCGTCGAGGTACTCACCCGTGCCGCCGACCTGCTGTTCGAAGACCGGAATCGCTAGTAGTGAGAACAACCGCTACACTGGCCGACGGATCCCGCGCGGCGAGCATCCTGTGAACTCCCCCAGGGCCGGAAGGCAGCAAGGGTCAACGGGCTCTGCCGGGTGCGCGGGGTCCCCTTTAGTTTCAGGGGACCCTCCTCCGACTGATCGGCCTACGCACCTTCGCAGCGTGCGAGCCTGATCCGGGCCCGGATACCCCGCCGATTCCGAGCAACCTCCGGGTAACGTTGCGGGTGTCAGCACGCACAGCGTGCACCCCCCTTGCTGCTTCGAAAGGCTGCCCAGGATGCCCCGGCAAACGCAGATCGGTTTGATGAGCCACGAGGAACTCGTGTCCGAGCACGAGTCCCAGACCGCGAACTACGCGACGCTCAAAACTGAGAAGCTCACGCTGGATCTCACCCGAGGTAAGCCGTCGCCGGAACAACTCGACCTGTCCTCGTCGCTGCTCTCCTTACCCGGCGACGGCGACTTCCGCGACAGCTCGGGCACCGACTGCCGCAACTACGGCGGCCTCACCGGCCTGCCGGAACTACGCGCGATCTTCGGCGAACTACTCGGCATCCCCGTCGAGCGACTGCTGGCGGGCAACAACGCCAGCCTCGAGATCATGCACGACCTCATCGTGTTCTCGATGCTCTACGGCACCCCCGATTCCCCGCGCCGCTGGGTCGACGAGCCGATCAAGTGGCTGTGCCCGGCTCCCGGCTACGACCGTCACTTCGCCATCACCGAGGCACTCGGCATCGAGATGATCACCATCCCGATGCGCCACGACGGCCCCGACACCCACGCCATCGCGACGCTGCTGGCGAACGACCCGCAGATCAAGGGCCTGTGGGCGGTGCCGAACTACTCCAATCCCACCGGCGTCGTCTACTCCGAAGAGATTGTCCGCGAACTGGTTTCGATGCCCGCCGCGGCGCCGGACTTCCGCCTGTTCTGGGACAACGCCTACGCGGTGCACCCGCTCACCGACATCGCGGCGCCGGTCATCGACGTACTCGGTCTGGCCGCGGCGGCGGGCAACCCGAATCGTCCGCTGGTGTTCGCGTCGACCTCCAAGATCACCTTCGCCGGCGCGGGCGTGAGCTTCTTCGGATCGTCGCAGGCCAATATCGACTGGTACCTGTCACACGCCTCGAAGAAGAGCATCGGTCCCGACAAGCTCAACCAGCTGCGCCACCTGCGCTTCTTCACCGACGCCGAGGGTGTGCGTGAGCACATGCAGAAGCATCGCGCGCTGCTCGAACCCAAGTTCGCGCTCGTGCGCCGCATCCTGGAAGACCGCCTCGGCGCCTCGAAGGTGGCGTCGTGGACCGAGCCCAAGGGCGGCTACTTCATCAGCCTCGACGTGCTCGACGGCACCGCGTCCCGGGTGATCGCCCTGGCCAAGGAGGCGGGCATCGCGCTCACCGCCGCGGGCTCGGCCTTCCCGTACAGCAAGGATCCCGAGGACAAGAACATCCGCATCGCCCCCAGTTTCCCGCAGCTGCCGGAACTGGAGAAGGCGATGGACGGACTCGCGACCTGCGTGCTGTTGGCTGCCACGGAGAAGCTGCTCAAGGGCTGAATCATTGGAGCGCTGGCGCGCTCGAGGCGGGGCCCTTCGGGCCCCTGATCTTCCCTCCCTCCGGGTACTCCTTCGTCGCACCCTCCGGTCAGTCCAGATCAGGGCGGGCCCCGCCCTTGGTAGGGACACATACGTGTGGACCTACCGAGGACGGTTTACGCGGGCTGGCCTCGTGTCGGTTTGTGGACCAGGGCGCCGAACAGGGTGACGGAGATGTGGATGTCGCCTCGGTCGGCGCCGGTCTGTAGGTCGGCGAGGAGCTGGTCGCGGTCGGCCGGGGTGATCACCCCGCGCAGGACGGTCAGGTCCGCGATCCGGCGTACCAGGGCGCCCGCGCCGACCGTGCGGTCCTGGACCAGTGCGTGCGAGCCGATCTCGTCGACCACCAGCCCGGTGCCGCTGAGCAGGCCGGCGAGCCGGCGACCCGACAGCGGGTTGGTGGTCGAGGAGATCAGGGTGTCGATCACCGCGCTCACCACCCGCGGGTCGCCCGGATGGACGATCGCCGTCGACCAATCGCAGTCCACCACCACCGCGCGCCCACCGGGCCGCAGCACCCTGGCGATCTCGGCCGCCGCCCGTGCGGGTGCGGTGAGGTGCTGGAACACCCGTTCACACAGCACCGCGTCGAAGGTGCCGGTGCCGAACGGCAGGCCGTAGGCATCGCCGGAGACGAACGCCGCGCTCGACCCGGACTCGACCGCGCGACGCTGCGCCGAGGCCAGCAGATTCGGATCCGGCTCGACGCCGACCGCGGTGCCACCGGGCCCGAGCTCCTCGGCGAAGGTGAACACCTCCGATCCGGTCCCCGACCCGACATCGAGAGCGCTCTCGCCGGGCTGCAGCGCCAGCGCGGCATGACTCCAGGCGCCGAGCGCGCGCATTCCGGGTTGGGCGACGTCCAGATCGTGGGCGTCGATCAGCTGATCCCGGGCCGCTTGGTCGAAGCGGGCCGGTCGTGGGGTGTAATCGGTCATACGCACCGCCAGAGTGGGAGCAGTCCTCATGAGCATGGACTCAGAGGCTACTGGTGAAATGTGTCACGATGAATGTATGACTCGCACGCTGTGCCTCGCGCAGGAATCCGAGGCCGACGAACTGCTCAGCACCGACGATTTCGCGCTACTGCTCGGGATGCTGCTCGACCAGCAGTACCCGATGGAGCACGCGTTTCGTGGGCCGCGCAAACTCGCCGAGCGCATGGGCGGATTCGATCTGCACCGCATCGCCGAAGCCGATCCGGCCGAATTCGAGGAACTCGCGGCGACACCGCCCGCTATTCATCGATATGGGCGGTCGATGGCGCGGCGGGCGCAGGCGCTGGCCCAGTACGTGATCGAGCATTACGACGGCGTACCAGCGCAGATCTGGACCGCAGGTGATCCCGACGGCAAAGAGGTGCTGCGCCGGTTGCAGGACCTGCCGGGGTTCGGGGCGCAGAAGGCGAAGATCTTCCTCGCGCTGCTCGGAAAACAACGCGGCGTGCAGCCCGCAGGCTGGCGAAAAGCGGCCGGATCCTATGGCGATGACGGGTCACGACGCTCGGTGGCGGATGTCGTCGATGCCGAAACATTGTCGGAGGTAAGGGAATTCAAGAAGCAGGCCAAGGCGGCGGCTAAGGTCGCGAAATGAACTCTTAGTTAAGATCTAGCTGCTTTTTTCCCTCGTCACAGCGATGGATCTGCTCGAAGCTGGCAACTCGAACAGCTCCACGACAGATGAGGGATTGGCAGTTTTATGAAGATGAGGAAATTCGCCGTGGTCGCGGCGCTGTTGACCGTGGCCACCGGTGTCACGGCGGGGACGGTGAATGCCGCGCCGGCCGAAGAGACCGCCGCCCCGATCAACTACACCGCCGAGGTCGTCGACGAGTCGAAAGCCGTCATCACCACCGACGCCGGCTCGCTGGTCGTAGAAGACGGCGTCTTCAAGATCAAGGCCGCCAACGGCACCGTCGTCGCGGGCACCCCGCTGGCGTTCCGCCTCGACGAGTTCGAGCTGCCGATCGCCGCGGAGATCTCGGGCAATACCGCGACGCTGACGCCGCAGCTGGATCCGGCCAAGGCCGTGTACAAGCCGGTCGCGCTGCCCTATGAGGACAAGGCCCCGTGGAAGACGGAATACGAGCGTGAGCAGGCTGCCTGGAGCCGCCTGACCTCCACCATCTCGCTCGGTGCCGCCATCGGCACCTTGGTCGGTGGACTCGGTGGCGCGGCCGTCGGTTGCGTCGCGGGTGCTGCCTCGGGCGCGGTTGCCGGTGGTCTGCTCGGCTTCCTGGTCGGCTCGGTCCCCGGCGGCATCGGCGGCTGCCTCGTCGGCGCCACCACTTTCGGTGCGCTCGGCGTCATCGCGGGCCAGATCCTCGTGACCGCTCCGGTCGCGATCGGTGCTGCGATCCAGTACTTCACCACGATCAACCAGCCCTTCAACGCGCCTGCTCCGGCCAAGTAAGAGCAGTTGACGTTCGAACCCTCTGCGGGAACTTCGGTTCCGGCAGGGGGTTCTGCTGTATCGCTGTATTGCGCTGCTTTGGCACAACGCTGACCTGCGGTGATGGTGTGCCGCATCGCACAATTCGCCGGTTCGGCTTGGATGGGTCTGGATTCGGTGTTAACTTGATTGTTATGTCCGGCAACCATCTCACCGCCCAGCGGGTCACCTATGTGACCGCCGCTCTGGGTCTGCGGTTGCCGTTGACGCGTGAACTGTGTCGTTCCTGCTCCTGCGGCTGAGTCTTTCCGGCTCCCTGGCTGCCACGTCATACGTGTAGGCAATCCCGTTGGGACAACGGGATTTCAGCAAGGAACTTCATATGTCTGCTCCCATCATCGATCGCCCCGTCTCCCGGACGGGCGCCGGTCGTCCTCGTGTTTCCCGCCCCGTTGTGCCGCCGGAGCTGCGGCGTAGCGACAACCCCGCCGCCGCGGTGCTGCGAACCGCGGCATCGGGTCCGGTCTCGCGTGACAACGCCGCGCGGGCAACGGGCTTGAGTATCGCCACCGTGAATCGGCAAGTGGCGTCGCTGCTTTCGGCGGGTCTGCTGCGTGAGCGGCCCGATCTGACCGCCGCGGGTGCTGTCGGCAGGCCGCGGGTGCCGTTCGAGATCGATCATGACGCCTACCTCACGCTCGGCATCCATATCGGTGCCGAGGCAACGAAAATCGTCGCCGCCGATCTGCGTGGGCGGATTCTCGGTGGGCTCGCCATCGCCACACCGCAGACCGGGCAGGAATTCGCGGTCACCACCGTCGCTCGCAGTGCCAAGGCGTTCCTGCAGCGGTGGCATCGGCGGACGCCGCTGTGGGCGGGTGTCGCCATCGGTGGGCGGGTGGATCCGCAGAGCGGTGTGGTCGACCACCCGAAGCTGGAATGGAAGGGCGCGCCGATCGGGCAGGTGCTCGGTGATGTGCTCGAGCTGCCGGTTTCCGTGGCACCGCACGTCGAGGCGATGGCGGCTTCGGAGCTGCTGCTGCCGACCTTCGATGCGCGCCGCCCCGAGCCCGATACCGAACTTCCCGCTGCTCAGCACGGCAGCAGCCTCTACTTCTATGTTCGTGAGACCGCGGGCATCGCCGTCACTCTCGACGGTCGGGTCCATACGCCGAGCAATGGCCCTGGGTCGATCGCGCATCTGCCGACGGGTTCCGATGTGCAGTGCACGTGCGGGCGGCGTGGGTGCTTGGAAGTGACCGTCGGTGATCGAGCGCTGCAAGCTCGGGCCGTCGGTCGCGGAATCATTCCGGCGCACAACGGGACCGCCGGGACGACGATCAACGATCTGTATCGGGCGGCTGAGTCCGGGTCCGAGTCGGCGCGGGAATTGCTCGCCGAGCGGGCGACGATGCTCGGGCAGACGGTCGCACTGGTTCGGGACATGCTGAACCCGGACCGAGTTGTGCTGGGCGGCCAGGCTTTTACCGGGTATCGGCCCGCGCTGGGACATGTGGCTCGGGCGTTCTCGCAGAGCACCCAGCTGGCCGCTACCGATATTCGGATCAGCGGATTCGGCGGGAAGGTACAGGAATTCGCCGCGGTGGTTACTTCGCTGAGCGCGCTGTACGCGGACCCGTTGGCGGCTATCCGCCGGGTGTAAGAAAAACGCCCTGCGACTCTCGATGAGTTGCAGGGCGTTTTCGCGTACGCGGATCAACGCGGGTTGAAAGCGCCTTCCAGAGCTGTGATGAAGAAGGGGAATTGGGCGGCGAAGCGGTGGAGGTTGGGGTCTCGGTCGTAGCCGGCGAACCAGTAGAGGCCCGGTTGTGAGTCGGCTGCGGGGTTCATGTCGCGGAAGGTGCGGATCCAGTTGTCCGCTCGGCCGCTGATCACCGTGTAGGGGAGGGCGCGGGAGAAGATCGTTTCCTGGTCGATCGGGGGGATGCGGTCGCGGGTGACGGTGTCGAGGCCGCGGTGCATGGCGCGGATCCGGCCTGCGACGGTGTCGCCGAGGGGAGTTCGGGTGGGGAGGTAGTTGGGCAGCAGCATCGCCGCGCCGCCTGCCAGAGCGATGGCTACGCCTACCAGAGCGTGGCCCGCGGTCAGTGCGAGTGCGACGGTGATGATCAGCCCGAGGGCGATCAGGGCGGCGCCGATCCAGCGGGGGAGGGCACGCTGCTTCGGGTCGGCGAAGGCACCGGTGGCGACCGCGTCGTTGCGCATGGCGGCGCGGATCGGGTCCAGGTGCAGTCGGCCGGGGGCGCGCAGTTCGCGGACGGCGACAGCGTCGGTGCCCTCGGGGAGCAGCATGTCGTAGACGGTGCGTTCGTAATCGCGCAACTGGTCGTCGGGGGCGTTGACGCGGCTGATACGCCAATCGTCTTCGCCGCGCGCGTTCACCGGGGTGATCCACAGGTAGCGCCGGACGGCGAGATCGACGACGGTGGCGGCGATGTCGACCGGGTCGGCGTGTTCGTCGATGATCAGGCCCGCCTCGCCGGGGAGCACACCATCGGGGGAGGTGAACTCGACGCGGCCGCCCTGCTGGATCAGCGGATCGAAGGCATCGCTGCCGGCGATCGCGGCGGCGGCGCGCTTTCGTGCCAGCAGCACGTAGGCGACCATGCCGGCCAAGGCCAGCAGGAAAGCGCCGAATGCGGCGAGCACGGGCGTGGTGAAGGCGAACGGACCCGTACCTCCGCCGCGCACATCGGCATTCGCGGGCACGGTGCCTGGGGGCATCTGCAGGGTGAGGTCGATGGCATCGCCCTTGCGCAGGTTCGTCTGGTGCAGGTAGAGCACGCCGTCGGGTTCTGTGTGGACATCGGCGCACGGCTTGGCATTGCCCGCGGAGCCGAGTTTGCAGTCCACGATGCCCATTTGGAAACTCGGGCTGATCACCGAGACGTCGAGCACGGCGATGTCGGCGTTGAGCACGCCCAGCCAGTGGAACACCTGTGTGCCGGGCATGTCGGAGACGGTGTTGTGCACCGTATACGTGAACTTCGATTCGCCGGGCTTGGCCTCGACGACGAACTGGTCGTTCACGGTGGTCGCGGTGCCCGCACCGGTCGCGGTCACATCGGTGACCTTGAAGACCCGCTCGACATCGTCACCGACCTTCAGGCGCAGCGGCAGCGACATCGTGAAATTTCCATCGGCGGGCACCGCGACGGTTTCGATGACCTCGAGCACACCGGTTTCGGTGAGCGTGAGGTCGGCGGTGATCGAGACACCGGTGGTCTCGGGCTGCGTGTGGGCTACCGGCGCGGCCACGAGCAAACCCGCCGCAGCGAGCAGCAGCGCGCCCGCGGCGCCCCCCCGAAAAGTCAGCATGGGTGCTTACTCTAGACAGCTTGCTATTCTGCGTCAGCGGCTGTCGATGACTCATGAGACGAGGGGGGTACGGGGGAGTGACTCAACCACCGTACGGTTATGGGCCGAACGGCCCAGGTGGACGACCGGTTCCGCCGCCCCCCGGCTATGGTCCGCCCCCGGGATATCGGCCACAACCGGGATACGGGCAGCCGGGTTATCCACAGCCTCAGGGTTATCCACAGGGTTACGGGCAGCGTCCGGCGTATGGTCCGCCGCCGGGATATCGCCCGCCGCCCATGCCCTACGGCCCGCCGGGCAGGCCGACTCCGCCGCCGCGTAAGCGCGGTGGTGGCTTCACCTCGGCAATCCTCGTGGTCATCTTCCTGCTGGTCGGTGGCCTGGTGAAATACGCCGTCAACACCGGCGTAGACCTCGGCATCGGCGCGATCGGCCCCAAACCGACCACCACCTACACCCCGCAGCCCGGTACCGCGCCCGCCGCGACCGGCGACAACCCCCTGCTCACCGACTCCGACGGCACCCTGGTCCCGGCATCGTGCAACTACGCGCCGTGGAGCACCCAGGTCGACAAGGCACGCGCCTTCTTCGAATCGGCCGCGACGTGCCTCGAATCGGCGTGGAAACCGCTACTGGCGGAGAACAATCTGCCCTTCGAGTCGCCGACGCTCAGCATCACCGCCACCACCGACGGCATCTCCACCCCGTGCACCGGATCGACGAGCAACTTCGCCGCCTTCTACTGCCCGGCGAACAAGACCATCTACATGCCGATCAGCCAGCTGCAGACCGATCAGTTCCGCGACAACTGGGTCGTGTACCTGTCGGTGTTCGCGCACGAGTACGGCCACCACGTGCAGGCCCAGTCGGGCATCCTGCGCAAGGCCAACAGCGAGCGCGTCGACGCGGGCGCTCGCTCGGCCAAGGGCCTCGAGCTCTCGCGCCGAGTCGAGTTGCAGGCCAACTGCTTCGACGGCATGTTCATCGCCTCCTCGAAGGGCGGCGGCTCGCTGACCTCGTCGCAGGTCACGGTCGCCACCAAGGATTCCTACGGCCGCGGTGACGGCCCCGGCGACATGCGCGACCACGGCACCGCCGAGCACGGCGGTCAGTGGTTCGAAACCGGCCTCGACCGCAACCTCACCGCCCTGTGCAACACCTTCACAGTTGCCGCGAGCGAAGTGAACTGATGTCACAACCGCCCGGCTACGGGCCCTATGGGCCTTACGGCCCGCCTGGGTATCCGCAGCAGCAGCCCTACGGATATCCCGCCCCGCAGTACCAACGCCCGTTGCCGCCGCCTTACGGGAGGCCGTTGCCGCCGCCGTACGGCTATGCGCCGCAGGGGTATCCGCCGCCGCGTCGTGGTGGATCGGGAGCGGTCGGTGCCGTGTTGACGGTGTTGACCGTGTTCGGGGTCATCGGGTTGCTGGTTGCCGCGGTGACCCTGTCCGAGCAGAGCTCGCCGGGCTCGGTCGCGAAGACGACGCCGCCGAGTTTCACCTACAGCTCGAATTCGCCGGTGCCGACCACGAATCCGACGTCGGCGCGAGCCACGACCACCGCGCGCACCACGGCGCCGACAACGACCAAACCCGCGGGTCCACAACCTGTTATCGCCCTCGGCCAGCATCCGCTGTTCAAGAACGACGACGCGGGCCTGACGAACATGGACTGCGATCTGCCGCGCTGGTCGACCAACGCGGCGGTGGCCAAGGCCTTCTTCGCGGCGGCGCAGGTCTGCCTCGATCAGATGTGGCGGTCGAATCTGGCCGCCGCGAATCTGCCGTTCAAGAGCCCGGGTCTGGTTGTCGCGGAACAGCCTTCGCAGCTGTCGTCGCCGTGCGGCGGCTCCACCAGCGACGCGTTCTATTGCAGTGCCTCTAGCACCATCTACATGTCGACGGCGGGCTTGGTCCTGAACAACACCCCGTACCCGCCGATGGAGGCGCTGTCGGTGTACGCCCACGAATACGGTCACCACATCCAGGGCATCACCGGCTTGATGCAGGCCTCGTCGAATCAGCGCCGTGAGCAGGGCGCGATGTCGGCGGGCGGGTTGGAGACCTCACGTCGAATGGAGTTGCAGGCCAGCTGTTTCGGCGGCATGTACATCGGTTCTTCGGAAGCGGGTGGTTCGTGGACCTCGCAGGAGGGCTACGCCGCGGTGAAGCACAACTACAACCGCGGTGACGGCCCCGGCCGCCACCGCGATCACGGCACCTCGGACCACAACGGCAATTGGTACAACCAGGGCTACACGAAGAACCGCAACTTCCAATGCAACACCTGGCTGGCACCAGCCGACGAAGTCAGCTAGCTGCCGTAGTGGCCTTCGCCGAAGCGGCGAGGAGAAGAGCCGTGAACGCCTTCCGCATAGGCGGTTTCGGCGTGGAGGGCGAAGTCGATGCCCGCTGTTTCGTCTTCCTTGCTCACACGGAAGCCGATGATCTTGTCGATGCCCTTGCCGAGCACCCACGAGACCGCGAAGGCGTAGGCCGCGACCACGAGTACCGCCACGAGTTGCTTGCCGAGCTGGGCGAAGCCGCCGCCGTAGAACAGGCCGTTCACGCCGCCGGTCATCACCTGGGTGGCCAGCAGGCCGATCAGGATCGTGCCGACGATGCCGCCGACGAAGTGCACGCCGACCACGTCGAGCGAATCGTCGTAGCCCGCTTTGTGTTTCCAGCCGACCGCGAACGCACACACCACACCGGCGGCCAGGCCGACGATCACCGCGCCGAAGGTGTTCACCACGCCGCAGGACGGGGTGATCGCGACCAGACCGGCCACCACACCCGAGGCCGCGCCGAAGGTGGTCGGCCTGCCGTCGCGGAGCTGTTCGACGAGGAGCCAGCCGAGCATGCCGAGGCTGCCCGCGACCAGGGTGTTCAGGAAGACCGCCGCCGCGGCACCGGTGGCGCCCAGCGCGGAGCCCGCGTTGAAACCGAACCAGCCGAACCACAGCAGACCGGCGCCGAGCAGCACGAACGGCAGGTTGTGCGGACGCATCGCGTCGATGTTGAAACCGATCCGCGGCCCGAGGACCAGCGCCAAGGCCAAGGCCGAAGCACCGGAGGCGATCTCGACCACCAGGCCGCCCGCGTAGTCGAGCGCGCCGAAGTTCAGCAGCCAGCCGTCGGGTCCCCACACCCAGTGCGCGATCGGCGCGTACACCGCCAGCGTCCACAGCGGAACGAACACCATCCAGCCCGCGAACTTGGCGCGGTCGGCGATGGCGCCCGAGACCAGGGCCGCGGTCAGGATGGCGAACGTCAGCTGGAAGGTGACGAACAGCAGCTCCGGGATGGTGCCGCGGACGGAGTCGGGGTTGATCCCGGCCAGCCCGAGGTGCTCGAGATTGCCGATCAGGCCACCGCCCGCGTCGTCGCCGAAGGCCAGGCTGTAGCCGGCGACCAGCCAGACCACGGTCACCAGCGGGATCGCGATGAAGCTCATCATCAGCATGTTCAGCACGCCGGTCGAGCGCACCATCCCGCCGTAGAAGACGGCCAGTGCGGGCGTCATCAACAGCACCATGGCGGTAGCCGCGAGCAGCCAGGCGGTGGCCGCGGGGTCGATCGTTGCGGGCACGGTAACTCCTTTCACGCGTGAATGCGTTGCGAGAAAGTTACCGAACACTCACCACGGGTGGCGGTGCTAGGCCCGGTTTTCCTTGGCCAGTGCCCGCGCGCCGCGCTTGCCGGGAACGGGCAGGTCATCGCCGTCCGCGAGCCATTCGGCGGTGGTGAGCCAGCGGCGCTGGGCATGCGCGTCGGCCACGTCGAAGAACAGGCGGCGGCCGCGATCGTCGCGCGCGTCGCGGGCGAGCACCGCCCAGCTCGGCGGCTTGCCCCGGTCGGCGGTGTGTTCCACGACGAAGCCTGCGACCAGCTTGCCGACCATGTTGACCGGCTTCTGCGAGACCCGATTGCCGTACTTCGCGGTATGCCAGCGCCGGGCCGGGCACAGCGAACCCGGGCTCGCGTTCGAGGCGATCCAGCCGGCGCGCTGCGCCCGTTCGATCAGCCACAGATGCTTGACCGCCGACGGCGCGATCTCGCCGACCCGTTCGGCGATGAGCTCGCAGACCTCGGTATCGGCGAGGATGTCGCGCCTGGTCGGCCCGATATTGTGGTCGGTCCAGTGCGCGGCGGCGAGGCGGGCGAGGATGCGACCGAACTCGTCGATGCTGCGCTGGGCACGACGACCGAGCCGCTCGATCCGCTCGGCCTCGCGGCGCATCTCGTTCTGCGCGGTGAGCGTGCGGATGGCCGCCATCGTGGGTACCTGCCCGCGTTCGAGCAGTTGCAGGATGGCGTCGGCGGTCGCCGGGTCGGCCGCGGCCGCGACGGGTAACGAGTCGCGTTTGATGTCGAAGTCTTGTGGGCTGATCGCCCGGCTCAGTAGCCCGACCGCGGCGTTGTCGCCGGCGAAGTCGGTGTGGGCCAGCCAGGCGGTTGCGATGTCATCACACGACAGCACGGTGAAACGTTCCTCCGGTCGGTGCGGTGGGGGAGCGATCGGTGCGCGAAGGTTGTGCCCCGGTCGGGATGAGGGACCGGCCGGGGTCACCAACCTGATGAAGGTTTGGCCACCGAAGTTGCCGAGACCCACGGTAGCCAGACACTTGCGCCACTGTCACGACCGTTCATGGTTTCGTTACATCCAGTAAGAGGCCGTCAATCAGGGAATGGGTTCGTATTTCTGGTGTAACCAGGATCGACGGATTGGTCGATGGCGGATTAGCCGCTCGGATGGCAGTCGATAGCTCGGCTGTTGCACCTGTCGGACCGCTTTGCTGCTACGCTTCATACCGCGCAATTCAATGTGATTTGCATCACAACGTGGTCATCGCTTCGTTACCGCGTTACCGCGCAGTGCCAGCCGCCGATAAACCCTGTCGGACGCTCTCGGTAGCCTGTGGGTCGTGGCTCTGTACCGGAAGTATCGACCGGCGACATTCGCGGAAGTAGTGGGTCAGGAGCACGTCACCGACCCGCTGAGTACGGCGCTGGATACCGGACGGATCAGCCACGCGTACCTGTTCTCCGGGCCGCGTGGCTGCGGTAAGACCTCGTCCGCTCGCATCCTCGCGCGCTCACTGAACTGCGTGGACGGACCTACCTCGACGCCGTGCGGTACCTGCTCGTCGTGTGTGGCGCTCGGGCCGGGTGGGTCGGGCAATCTCGACGTCATCGAGCTCGACGCGGCCAGCCACGGTGGTGTCGACGACACCCGTGAGCTGCGCGACCGCGCGTTCTACGCGCCCGCCGAGTCGCGCTATCGCGTGTTCATCGTCGACGAGGCGCACATGGTCACCACGGCCGGTTTCAACGCGCTGCTCAAGATCGTCGAGGAACCGCCCGCCCACCTGATCTTCATCTTCGCCACCACCGAGCCGGACAAGGTGCTGCCGACGATTCGCTCACGCACGCACCACTATCCGTTCCGTCTGCTGCCACCCGCCACCATGCGCGGACTGCTCGGCAAGATCTGCGAGCAGGAGCACGTGCCGGTGGAGGAGGCGGTGTATCCGCTGGTCATCCGTGCCGGTGGTGGTTCACCGCGCGACAGCCTGAGCGTGCTCGACCAGCTGCTCGCTGGTGCCGGACCCGACGGTGTCACCTACCCGCGCGCGGTCTCGCTGCTCGGCGTCACCGATGTGGCGTTGATCGACGACGCCATCGACGCGCTGGCCGCCGATGACGGCGCCGCACTGTTCAACACCGTCGACCAGGTGATGGAAGCGGGCCACGACCCGCGCCGTTTCGCCGTCGACCTGCTCGAACGCCTGCGCGACCTGATCCTGCTGCGTGCGGTCCCCGACGCCGCCGACCGTGGCCTGGTCTCCGGCCCCGGCGATGTGCTGGAACGGATGCGCGACCAGGCCGAACGCCTCGGCCCCGCCACCCTCACCCGCTACGCCGAACTCCTGCACGAGGGCCTCGGCGAGATGCGCGGCGCCACCGCCCCGCGCCTGCTCCTCGAAGTGATCTGCGCCCGCATGCTCCTGCCCTCGGTCTCCGACACCGAGTCGGCGACCCTGCAACGGCTGGAACGCCTGGAACGCGGATTCGCCGGTGGATCTGTTCCCGCTCCGGCCCGTCCCGGCCCCGCCGCAGGTGAGCCACCTGCGCAACGTCCGTCCGCACCCCCGTCGAGCGGCCGTCGCGGCGCGGAACTGCTCGCCGCCGCCCGCGCCGAGAAGGAAGCGGCGATCGGCGGTTCGCCGTCACCCGTCGCCGCGAGCCCCGTTGTCGCGGAACAGAAAACCCCGGCGCCCGCAGTTCCCACCCCGAGCGTCACGTCGGCTGAGCCTGCGCCGCTCGTTGAGTCCGCACCACCGGCGCCCGCCACGCCACCCGTACCCACACAGTCAGCGCCGCCAGCGCAGGCCCGGCCTGTGTCCGAGCCGCCCGCGCAGTCCGCACCGCCTGTGCCTGTGGCGCAGTCCGCACCGCCTGTGTCAGTCGCGCAGTCCGCCGCACCAGCAGTCGATTCCGGGCAAGGTGTCGGCGGTGCTCCTTCGGGAAATGTTGGCCCCCAACGACTTGCGGCCGATGTTCCCCCGACCGAAACGGGCAGCTCCGCGCAGTCCGGCGCGCGCGTTCGATCGGACAGCTCTGGCCCTGGGCAGTTCTCTGGGTCGCCGACCGAAACCGGCTCGCGCCCCGCTGACGTCGAACCGGCACCGGAAGCGGTAGCACCCCAGGCGGATTCGCCGGCTCAGCCGGAACCCGAGCCGGCTGACGCCGATGCGTCGTCGCCGGTCGAGGCCGCACCCGCGCAGTCTCAGGTCAGCGAGGCGCAGCCACCGGCGCCCACCGAGGATCTGGTCGGCATCGTCGACGCCGCATGGCCGGAGATCAAGGGCCGGGTGCGGGAGTTCGGTGCCACTTTGCAGGCGTTGTTGTCGGGGGCTGCGGTATCGCGGGTGGACGGTGACGTGATCGTTTTCGCGCATCAGAGTGCGCCGTTGGCGCAGCGGTTGTCCGATCCGCGCAATATCGATGCGGTGAGGTCGGCGGTGCGGGCCGTGCTCGGGCGTGAACTGGATGTGCGCTGGGAGACCGGAGCCCCGGCGCCGCGACCCGCACCCGCCGCCAAGACCGGGGCGGCACGGGGGACGGGAAGTCCGGAGAGCAAGCCCGCGGGGCGGCCGAAGTTCTCGCGGCCGAGTCAGGCGGCGGGCAACCAGTCGCCGAACCGGGTGAACCGGCCGTCCGACGATGACATTCCACCGCCCGATTTCCCCGACTTACCCGATGACCCCGGCCCGGACGACGGGTCCGAGTCCCGCTCCGGCGCCGATTCCGCGCGCAGTGCCGCCGTGCTCGCCCCGCCGACCCCCGAGGAAGAACGGGAGATGCTGGCCGCCGCCGCGGTGCCGGTGGCTCCCGGCGACCGTCAAGACCCGGACGAGGTCGCTCTGGCGTTGCTACGTGAACAGTTCGGAGCAAAGAGTCTGGATGGTTGACAGCCACCGTCCGTACCGCGTTAAGTTAACCGGAGTTCGCACACCACGGTAGTATGAACGGGTGGCCGGGATCACCGGATGAGCATGGTTCTATGCTCCGCTGGTGCTTGCCGGGATTTGTACGGCGCCGAGGCGATCGGTCATGGCGTTCGTGCGGCCACCGCACCCCAAGGAAGGAAACACTCCGATATGACCACAGAGGCCTACATCTACGAGGCCATCCGCACTCCGCGCGGCCGCGGCAAGAAGAACGGCTCGCTGCACTCGGTCAAGCCGATCGATCTGACTGTTGGTCTGATCCAGGAGCTGCGTGGCCGCTTCCCGAACCTCGACGAGGACCAGATCTCTGACCTGATCCTCGGCGTCGTCACCCCGGTCGGTGACCAGGGCATGGATATCGCCCGCACCGCGGCCACCATCGCCGGGCTCCCCGACACCGTCGGCGGCTTCCAGCTGAACCGCTTCTGTGCTTCCGGCCTCGAGGCCGTGAACCTGGCTGCGCAGAAGGTTCGCTCCGGCTTCGACGACCTCGTCATCGCCGGTGGCGTCGAGTCGATGTCGCGTGTTCCGATGGGCTCCGACGGTGGACCGTGGGCGCTCGACCCGGCCACCAACTACGACGGCTACTTCGTGCCCCAGGGCGTCTCCGCCGACCTGATCGCCACCATCGAGGGCTTCTCCCGCGATGACGTCGACGCCTACGCCGTGCGCTCGCAGGAGCTGGCTGCCGCCGCGACCACCGGTGGTTACTTCGCCAAGTCGATCGTTCCGGTCAAGGACCAGAACGGCCTCGTCGTGCTCGACAACGACGAGCACATGCGTCCCGGCACCACCGCCGCCGACCTGGGCAAGCTGAACCCCTCCTTCGCCGGCATCGGTGAGATGGGTGGCTTCGACGCCGTCGCGCTGCAGAAGTTCACCTACATCGAGAAGATCAACCACGTCCACCACGGTGGCAACAGCTCGGGCATCGTCGACGGCGCCGCCCTGCTGCTGATCGGCAACGAGGAAGCGGGCAAGGGCTCCGGCCTGACCCCCCGTGCCCGCGTCGTCGCGACCGCCACCTCCGGTGCCGACTCGACCATCATGCTGACCGGCCCGACCCCGGCCGCGAAGAAGGCTCTGGCCAAGGCCGGCCTGACGATCGAGGACATGGACCTCGTCGAGATCAACGAGGCGTTCGCCTCCGTGGTGCTGAAGTTCCAGAAGGACCTCAACGTCCCGGACGAGAAGCTGAACGTCAACGGTGGCGCGATCGCGATGGGCCACCCGCTGGGTGCCACCGGCGCGATGATCACCGGCACGGTGCTCGACGAGCTGGAGCGTCGCAACGCGCGCTACGGCCTGATCACCCTGTGCATCGGTGGCGGTATGGGCGTTGCCACCATCATCGAGCGCGTCTGAGCCTCGGCCGACTTCACTTCTCATAGGAGAGAACGAAAAACTATGACTGACAACATCATCGGCTGGGAGAAGGACGCCGACGGCGTGGTCGTCCTCACTATCGACGACCCCAGCCAGGGCGCCAACACCATGAACGACGCGTACCTCGCGTCGATGAACGCCACCGTGGATCGGCTCGAGGCGGAGAAGGACGACATCACCGGTGTCATCCTCACCTCGGGCAAGAAGACCTTCTTCGCCGGCGGCGATCTGAAGAACATGATGAAGGTCGGCCCGGACAACGCGGCCGAGGTCGTGCAGATGGTCACCGACGTCAAGGCACCGCTGCGTCGCCTCGAGCAGCTCGGCAAGCCGGTCGTCGCCGCCATCAACGGTGCTGCCCTCGGTGGCGGCCTGGAGATCGCGCTGGCCACCCACTACCGCATCGCGGCCGACGTCAAGGGTTCGGCCATCGGCCTGCCCGAGGTCAGCCTGGGTCTGCTGCCCGGCGGCGGTGGCGTTGTTCGCACCGTGCGCATGCTCGGCCTGCAGAACGCGCTGATGCAGGTGCTGCTGCAGGGTCAGCGTCACCGCGTCACCAAGGCCAAGGAAATCGGCCTGATCGACGAGGTCGTCGCCACTGTCGAGGAGCTCATCCCCGCCGCCAAGGTGTGGATCGCGGCCAACCCCGAAGCGGCCCAGCCGTGGGACAAGAAGGGCTACCGGATCCCCGGCGGCACCCCGTCCACCCCGGCCTTCGCGGCGAACCTGCCCGCGTTCCCGGCCAACCTGCGCAAGCAGATCAAGGGCACCAACATGCCGGCGCCGCGGGCCATCATGGCCGCCGCGGTCGAGGGCGCGCAGGTCGACATCGACAACGCGCTGACCATCGAGGGCCGTTACTTCACGAGCCTGCTGACCGGCCCGGTCGCGAAGAACATGATCCAGGCGTTCTTCTTCGACCTCAACCACATCAACGGTGGCGGCTCGCGTCCGTCGGTCGAAGATGTGCCCAAGCGTGAGATCAAGAAGATCGGCGTCGTCGGCGCGGGCATGATGGGCGCGGGCATCGCCTACGTCTCCGCCAAGGCCGGCTACGACGTCGTCCTCAAGGACGTCGAGCTCGCCAACGCCGTCAAGGGCAAGGGCTACGCGGAGGCCATCGAGGCCAAGGCGCTCTCGCGTGGCAAGACCACCCAGGAGAAGTCCGACGCGCTGCTGGCTCGCATCACCCCGACCGCGGACGCCGCCGACTTCAAGGGCGTCGACTTCGTGATCGAGGCCGTGTTCGAGAACCCGGACCTCAAGAACAAGGTCTTCCAGGAGATCGAGGACATCGTCGACGCCGATGCCCTGCTCGGCTCGAACACCTCGACCCTGCCGATCACCCTGCTGGCCGACGGTGTGAAGCGCTCCGAGGACTTCATCGGTATCCACTTCTTCTCCCCCGTGGACAAGATGCCGCTGGTGGAGATCATCAAGGGCGAGAAGACCTCCGACGAGGCGCTGGCCCGGGTGTACGACTACACCCTCGCCATCAAGAAGACCCCGATCGTCGTCAATGACAGCCGTGGCTTCTTCACCTCGCGCGTGATCGGTACCTTCATCAACGAGGCCATCTCCATGGTCGCCGAGGGTGTCGACCCGGCCACCGTCGAGCAGGCCGGTCTGCAGGCGGGCTACCCGGCCGCGCCGCTGAAGCTCAGCGACGAGCTGAACTTCACCACCATGCAGAAGATCTACAAGGAGACCCAGGCGGCCATCCTCGCCGCCGGTGGCGAGCTGAACGCGGCCTCCGCGAAGACCGCCGAGGTCCTCAACACCCTGGTCGACAAGTACGACCGCAAGGGCAAGCTGGGCGGCGCGGGCTTCTACGAGTACGTCGACGGCAAGGCCACCGGCCTGTGGGACGACCTGCGTGAGATCTTCAACTCCAGCCGTGAGCTCCCGGAGGGTGTCACCTTCCAGGACCTCAAGGACCGGATGATGTTCGCCGAGTCCATCGAGACCCAGAAGTGCTTCGACGAAGGCGTGCTCACCAGCACCGCCGACGCGAACATCGGCTCGATCTTCGGCATCGGCTTCCCGGCCTGGTCGGGTGGCTCGCACCAGTTCATCGTCGGCTACCCCGGTGGCCAGGAGGCCTTCGTGGCCCGCGCAGACGAGCTGGCCGCGAAGTTCGGCCCGCGTTTCGAGGTCCCGGCCTCGCTGCGCAAGTAAGTAGGTAGTTCCGGTTCGCACCGGATCGCCGACGCCCGCCACCTCACCGAGGTGGCGGGCGTTCTTTCGTTGTCAGCGTTTGGCGTAGTCGGCGAAGCCCTGCCAGTCGAGCATCACGCACGGCTCGTCGCCGACGGTCCATGCGTCATGGCCGGGGGCGACGATCATGACATCGCCGGGGCCGAATTCCTGTCTTTCACCGTCATCCATTTCGACCACGAGCCGTCCGGACAGGCAGTAGCCGATGTGTGGGGCTTGGCAGCTGTGGGTGCCCGCGATCGGCTTCACGTGGTCGCTCCACCGCCAACCCGGTTCGAAGACAGCGCGGCCGACCGGACCGCCTTCGACATTGACCAGGTCGAGACGACCTTTACCTTGCTCGAACGGCCGGGTTTCCTCGGGCGCGTCGAAACTCATACGTACCAGCGCGGACATGACATCTCGCTTCTGCTCGGGTGATGAGCGGTCATGTCGTGGTCCACCGTGTGGAGGCCAGCACGGCCCACGGCCGCGCCCATCGAGGATCCAATTCTTCGCGCATTCGGGGTAGGTAGCAAGACCCCTAGCGGAAGGCGAGCGCCCCGACGATGTCGCCGTGGCGGTACCGCAGATACTTCTCGACGAGGGCCGAATCAACAGCCGCCGTCGCGGTCACGAGCGTGATCACCACGAATTCCTTCGATGCCCCGGCCTTCCATTTGCCGGTCTCGAAGTCGTCGATCATGCCTGCGGGGCGCACTTTCAGATCCTTTTGCTCGATCTTGTCGGCCGCCGCTTCGGCCGCCGCCGCGTCGGGCATCGCCAGCACGAACTGGGTCAGCTTCACTGCTCCGGCCTCGGCCGAGAGCAGCATTTCGACCGCGTACTGACACCCGAGCCCGGTGAGCTTCCCGTCCTTCTCGACCGCGGCGCAATTGTCGTGATCGCGCCCTTCCACCCAGTCGGCCTTCATCTCGACTTCGCCGAGCTTGAAGTTCCACGGCCTCTCGTAGTCGGCATAACTCAACTTCGCCCCGGCCTTGGGCTTGGGCTTGGTAGTCGTCGTCGGTTTCGCGACAGTGGTGGAAGTAGCCGGAGCCTTCGAGGACGCGGCCACCGCGGTACCCGCAACCCCCTCCCGACCGGCCGATACGAGCAGCCCGGCACCGATGGCCAACCCGGCGATCACCACCAGCGCGACAACGATCCACCCCGCGTTCGACTTCGGTGGCGGTCCGAGCGGCGCGATCTCCTGCGCATAGGGCTTCGGACCGGCGGCACCGTACTCCTGCGGTTGCCCCCAAGGTGCCGGATCCTGCTGCCCCGACGGATACGTCATAACCAATTCCCCCTTGTCATCCCCGGCGGGCTCCGAGCTCGCCCACCTCGACATTACTGATCGGGCAGTGACTGATAGTTCGGGTGGTGTTCACCTGGGGGTGTGGTGGGGTGGATAGCTTGTCGTTCATGGGACGTCGCGTGGCTGCAGTGGTTCTGGGAATTGTCGTCGCGGGGGGCGCGGTGCCGGACGCGACGGCTGCGGTGGGTGGGGTGCGGGTGTTGGGGGAGCACGTAGTCGCGCACGATTTCGAATTCGGCGCGACGGTGGTCGGTGGGTTGTCGGGGATTGATTACCTTTCCGGCAGTGGGGAATTCGTACTGATCAGCGATGACCGGTCGGAGAAGGGACCCGCTCGGGTATACACGGCTCGAATCCCGTTGGGGGCGAACGGGATCGGTCCCGTGAACTTCGTCGGAACGAAGCCGCTGCTGCGCCCCGATGGTGGTGTGTATTCGCCGAAATCGGTGGACCCGGAGGATATTCGGGTTGATCCGTGGACGGGCGACTACTTCTGGACGCAGGAGGGCGAGCGCGCTGGTGGGGTGCTGGCCGATCCGTCGGTGCGGGTGGCTCGCCCGGACGGCGGGTTCGTCGCGGAGTTGCCGATTCCGGAAAACGAACGCATGCGCGCCGATTCGGGACCTCGGCAGAATCAGGCGCTCGAAGGGGCGACGTTCGCGGCCGGTGGTGCGTTGTTCGTGACCGCGATGGAAGGACCCCTGCTCCAGGACGGGCCGGGCGCGACCACGACGGCGGGGGCGACGACCCGGATCACCGTGCAGGCCAGGTTCGGGCCGGTGCTGGCGCAGTACGCGTATCCGTTGGAGCCGGTGTTCGCCGAGTCGCGGCCGGAGGCGGGGCAGGCGAGCAACGGCGTGACCGCGATCCTCGCCGACGACACCCTCGATCCGACTCGATTCCTGGTGGTCGAACGGGCTTTCGCCAAGGGTGTGGGAAATCGGGTGCGGATCTTCGAGATCGACACGGCGGCCGCGAGCAATGTGCTCGACGCGCCGGTCGCGGGTACTCGTCCGGTGACGAAGCGGCTGGTCGCCGACCTCACCGAGCTCGGGATCGAGGCGGTCGACAACATCGAGGCGATCACGTGGGGTCCGCGCCTGCCTTCGGGTGAGCGCACGTTGGTGCTGGTCGCGGACAACAACTTCGCGTCCGAGCAGCGCACTCAGCTGATCGCGCTCGCGGTGCGCTGAATTCCGGTTCGGACAACCGTTGCCGCCACAGCGTCGAATCTCCACCCGATAGACGCCGGATCGCGCTAGCTTGGATATGTGCGGTGATGTCGGTGACGGCCCCGCATACCGACCGAAACGCCGGTGACGCCGATGGTGAGAGGTGGTCACATGGATCCGGAGCAGACGCGTATGCAGCGCGGGCCGGCCGAGGCGGCTCCGGTAGGACTGAATACGCAGCGGACGATGGCGCCGGGGGTGCCCGACGAGGCCGTGATCGCCGAACTCGATGCCATGGGGCTCACCGGAGCCAAGGAGATCGGGCGCGGCGGGTTCGGCGTGGTGTACCGGGCCTTGCAGCCCGCGCTGGATCGAGTGGTCGCGGTGAAGGTGCTGTCCTCGGAGATCGATGTGGAGAGCCGGGAACGGTTCCTGCGCGAGGAACAGGCGATGGGCAGGCTGTCGGGTCACCCGAATATCGTCGACATCCTGCAGGTCGACGTGACCGAGACCGGGCTGCCGCTGATCGTGATGCCGTACTGCTCGCGTGGCTCACTCGAACGCCTGATCCACGATCGCGGCCCGCTGACCTGGTCGGATACCTTGCGGGCCGGGGTGAAGCTGGCGGCGGCGATCGAGTCGGCGCATCGGGCGGGCATCCTGCACCGGGATGTGAAACCGGCGAACGTGCTGATCAGCGGCTACGGCGAACCGCAACTCACCGACTTCGGCATCGCCCGCATCCCCGGCGGATTCCAGACCTCGAGCAGCCTGATCACCGGCTCGCCCGCGTTCACCGCGCCGGAGGTGCTCAAGGGCAACGAACCGACCGTGCGGTCTGATATTTATGGCCTCGGCGCGACCCTGTTCGCCCTGCTCACCGGCCACGCCGCGTTCGAGCGCCACGCGGGGGAGAAGGTGGTCGCCCAATTCCTGCGCATCACCACCCAGAATGTCCCCGACCTGCGCGCCCAGGACATCCCCGGTGACGTGGCCGAGGTGATCGAACGGGCGATGTCGCCCGAGCCTGCCGACCGTCCGGCCTCGGCCTACGAATTCGGCGAACTGCTGCGCGATGTCCAGCGCGCACACGGCCAGATGCCCGACGAAATGGCGCTGCTCGACGCCGAGGAGACCACCGACGACACACCGGAGGTCCTGAAATCGGTCACCGGCCGCCGCAGCTGGCCGCTGACCTTGCAGCCCGCCGGTGCCTCGGTACCCATGCCGAGCACGGCGACCGGCACCCTGCCGCCGACCGCCGCCACCAAATTCCGCCCGCCCACGCCCGCGCGCGAGCCCTTCCCCCGCCAGCGCCTGCTCGACGTGTTGCGCGAGGGCGGCGAGCGCCGACTCGCCCTGATCCACGCGCCCGCCGGTTTCGGCAAGAGCACCGTCGCCACACAGTGGCGCGCGGATCTGGCCACCCGCGATATTCCGGTGGCCTGGCTGGGTGTCGACCAGGACGACGACAGCGAGATCTGGTTCCTCGCCCACCTCATCCAAGCCATCCGCCGGGTGCGCCCCGATGTCGGCGCCGGCCTCGAGCAGGTGCTGGAGGAGCGTCCCGCCGATGCCGTCGCCTACGTGATCGCCACCCTGATCGATGAAATCCACGCCAGCGGGCAACCGGTGGTCGTCGTGGTGGACGACTGGCACCGCGTGCGCGACCCCGGCGTGCAACGGGCGATGGCGACCCTGCTCGACAACGGCTGCCACCACGTGCGGTTCGTCATCACCAGCCGCGATCAGTCCGGCCTGCCGATCAGCCGGTTGCGGGTACGCGACGAACTGGTCGAGCTGGACGCCGCCGCGCTGCGGCTCACCGAATCGGAGACCCGCCAGATCCTGGTGGAACGCAACGGTTTCGCGCTCACCGACGAGCAGGTGGAGCAGATCCACGTCGCGACCGACGGCTGGCCCGCCGCGATCCAGCTGGTGAGCCTGACGCTGCGCGGTAAGGCCGACCCGGCGCAGTTGCTCGCGTCGCTCGCCGAGGGCGGGCACGGGATGCGCGAGTACCTGGCCGAGAACGTGCTCGACGCGCTGGCGCCGGAGCAACTGGAGTTCCTGATGGCGATCTCGGTGGTCGAGCGGGTGAACGGTTCGCTGGCCGGGGTACTCGCCGACGTCGCCGATGGTGCCGCGATGCTGGCACAGGCCGAGCAGCGTGAGCTCTTCCTGCACCGGATCCAGCACGACCCGGAGTGGTATCGCATGCAACCGCTGTTCGCCGAGCACCTGCGCGCCCGGCTGGACCGTGAATATCCCGGACGTTCGAAAGCGCTGCACCGCAAGGCCGCTCGCTGGTACGCCGAGCATCAACTGCTGCGCAAGTCGGTGGATCACGCACTGGCGGCGACCGACCTCAAACTCGCCGCCGACCTGCTCGAAAGCGGCGGCATGGACCTGATCGACGGTTCCCGGCTCGCCACCCTGCTCGGCACCGTCTCGAAACTGCCTGTGCAGCAGGTGACGTCGCGGTCGAAGCTGTTGATGGCGGTGGCCAGGGCGAACATGAACATGCAGCAGACCGGGACCGCCCGCAGCGCACTCGGCAGGCTGTCGAACCTGCTGGCCCGCAGCGCGCCCGGTGCGCCGGAACTGACCGAACAGCGTTGCGTGGCAACGGTGCTGGATGCCGCCGACCGGGTCGCGCACGATGACATCGCGGAGGTGGCCGACACCCTGGCCGCCGTATTGGAAGAACCCGGCGACCTGCCCGCCTGGACGGTGTCGACCGCCGCCAACCTGATGTCGTTCGTGCGGCTGTGCGAATTCGACTTCGACGCGGTGACCGAGCTGCAGGATTGGGCCGCCGACTATCACGCACAGTCGACGGATCCGCTCGGTCCGGTCTTCGGCCTGTGCGCGCTCGGCGACGCCGCCTACGAGCAACTCGACATCGCCGCTGCCACCGCTTCGTTCGAGCAGGCTTACGAGACCGCGCGGACCAGGGCCGGGCCGCGCTCGGACGCCGCCCGGATCGCGGCCGCGCTGCTCGGCGAATTGGCTTATCGCCGTGGTGATCTGGCATTGGCCGATCGGCTGCTCGACGAGAGCCACGAGCTGGTCACCCGGGTCGGTCCGGTCGACTTCCTGATCGCGACCTTCGTGATCGGGGCCAGGGTGAAGGCCGCGCTCGGCGACCAGTACACGGCCTCGGCGCGCCTGGACGAAGGCGCGCGAGTGGCCGCGGAGAACGGGTTGGCCCGCCTGGACGCCCATGTGCGGGCCGAGCGGTCCAGGCTCGGATTCCCCACCGGCGAGGACGGCTTCGTCCCCGACACCTCCGGAAACGGTGCGCGGCGCAAGAAGGGCGCCGCGGCGCTGATCACCGAGGCGCGCGCCATCGCCGAGATCCGCATCCTGCTGGCCGAACAGCGGCTGCGGGCCGACGATCGCGCCGCCCGCCACGCCAGGGTGATCTACGCGAAAACGCTCGACCAAGGCCGTCCCCGCGCGGAACTGGACGCGACCCTGCTGCTCGCGGAGTGCCTCGCGTCGGCGGGGTGGGTCGGGGAAGCGACCGGGCTGGTGCTGCCGGTCCTGCGCACCTGCGCCGAACTGGGCTGGACCAGACCGCTGCTGGACGCGGGGCCGGGTGTGGTCGGCCTGCTGCACGTGTTGCGCACGCAATCCCATGACGGGCAGGAGCATCCGATCCTGCGCGAGCTGCCCGGTCACTTCCTCGACGAACTACTCGCCTGACGCGGCCCGGAATCCCGGGCCGCGATCAGCGATCTACGGCTGCCACCACGGGCGCAACGGGACATCCCAGGTGCCGTTCGAATCGAGCTTCACACCGAGCACGTGGTGCAGCTGGATCACGTTGCGCTGGAAGCCGAGCCGACAGCCCGCCATGTACAGTCCCCACACCTTCGCGGTGCCCTCGCCGACCTCGGCGACGGCAGCGTCCCAGTTGGTGACCAGGTTCTTGCACCATTCGTGCAGCGTCAGCGCGTAGTGCTCGCGCAGGTTCTCCTCGTGCAGCACTTCGAGGCCGACGTTCTGGATATCGGAGATGATGCGGCCGGAACCGATCAGCTCACCGTCGGGGAAGACGTAGCGGTCGATGAAGTCGCCCGCCTTGGTGGTGCGGGTGTTGTCGTGGCGGGTGATGCAGTGATTGAGGAACAGCCCGCCCACCCGCAGCTTGTCCTTGATGTAGCCGAAGTAGAACGGGTAGTTGTGCACGCCGATGTGCTCGGTGAGGCCGATCGAGGAGACGGCGTCGAATTCGCCCTCGGGGATGTCGCGGTAGTCGCTGTGCCTGACCTCGGCGAGCTCGCCGAGACCTTCCTCGGCGATCTTCTGCTGCGCCCAGGCGGCCTGTTCGGCCGACAAGGTCGCCCCGATCACCCGCACACCGCGGCGTGCCGCGTAGCGAACCATGCCGCCCCAGCCGCAGCCGATGTCGAGCAGCCGGTCGCCTTCCTTCAGGCGCAGCTTCTCGAAGATCAGGCGGTACTTGTTCTCCTGCGCCTGCTCGAGCGTCGAGTTCTCGTCGCCGTACACCGCGCAGGTGTAGGTCATCGACGGGCCGAGGACGTACTCGTAGAACTTGTTGGAGACGTCGTAGTGGTGGTGGATCGCCTCCGCGTCGCGAGTCTTGGAGTGGCGCAGACCTTCCAGCGCGATCCGGCGCCAGCGCGGCAGCGTCTCCTGCGGCGGGGGTGCGATCGGCTTGAGCCGCTCCCAGCCGAGCGAGCGGGCGATGGTGACCAGCGACAGTGCCGAAGGACGGTGGAACTTCATGTCCTGCATGGCTTTCAAGATGTCGTACGGGTCACCGGGATGCACCCCCTCGGCGATCATGTCACCCGCGATGTAGGCCCGCGCCATCCCGAGGTCGCCGGGGGCGCCCGCCAGGTAGTTGATGCCGCGTGGGGTCTTGATCTCGAGGGTGTAGGGCGCGTCCTCCGGGCCGGTCGCGCTGCCGTCGTAGGCGGTCAGGCGCACGGGAATCTCGCCGTCTACGAGGCTTTCGACGACCTCGGCGATGTTGAGCCGGGTCCCCAGCTCTGCCAATACCTCGGATCGGTCCTTGAATGTCGTCACTTGCGTTGCACCGCCTTCGAATACAGATTCAGCAGTCGTTGGTCCGGGTCGTAACGGGTCTTCAGTTCGGTGTAGGTGTCGCCGCCGTAGAGCTCGGCGAACTCGGCCTCGTCGTAGTAGGAGTCCGAGTAGAGCGACTTGTGCCCGTCGAACGCGGACACGATCTTCTCGATGGCGCGGTTGGCCGCCCCTTCCGGTTGACCTCGCTCGGTCGGCACCGCCGACCAGAATCCGACATTGACGTAGGTGCGCTGTGGCTCGAGGGGATACAGCGGCCACGGACGGGCACCGTCCGTCGCCGGCGCGTCGTCGAGCGCACGCAAGCGCAATGGGCACAACCAGATCGGCTCGATAGGTATTTCCCGCAGGAACCATTCGACGAAGTCGGCGGTGTGCTGCACCGGCACCTCGATGTCCTGCACGACGCGTTCCTGCGGTGGGTTGCCCCTGCGGGCCTGCCTGCGGTCGTCGATGTGGTACTTGCGGTCGAGCGCGACCAGCTTCCAGTAGAAACTGCTGCGGCGGCGCGATTTCGGCCAGAGCCTGCGGATCTTCGGGTTCTGGGCGCCGAACGCGCGTGAGCACCAGAACCAGTCGGTGTCCCAGCGCCACAGGTAGTCGTGGATGGTCAGCCGGTCCCGTTTCACGCCGTCGGCGTGTTGCAGGGAGCGGTAGAAGATGTCCATGCCGGTGTAGTCGCTGACCGGGCCCGGTTCATCGGTCTTGCGACCGAGGGTCAGGTAGCTCTCGTTCGCGCTGAACACCACGCCGTCGAGGTAGTCGACGTCTTCGCCGTCGAAGCGGCGTTCGATGACGATCCGATCGAGTTCGGCTTCCAGTTCGCGCAGGTCGTGGAAGCGCACGTGTCGCAGTTCCACGAACGGCAGCACGGGTTCGAGCTCGATCTTGAGCCGGACGGAGTATCCGAGAGTGCCGTAGGAGTTGGGGAAGCCGTGGAACAGCTCGGCGTGTTCACCCGTCGGTGTCGCCGTGACGATTTCGCCGGAGCCGGTCAAAATGTCCATTTCCAGCACGGATTCGTGGGGTAGACCGTTGCGGAACGAGGTCGATTCGATGCCGAGGCCGGTCACCGCGCCGCCAAGGGTGATGGTCTTGAGCTGGGGCACCACCAGCGGCGCCAGCCCGTAGGGGAGGGTGGCCGCCACCAGGTCCTCATAGGTGGTCATGCCCGCGACGTCGGCCGTGCGGGCTTGCGGGTCTACCGCGATCACCTGCCCGAGGCCGGACACGTCGAGGCCGGGCGCGGTGGGTGCCGCCCTGGCCCGGAACAAGTTCGATGTCTTCTTCGCCAGTCGGACGACGGCACCGGGTGGGATGGCGCGATAGCTTTCCAGCAGTCGCTCCACACCCGCCCGATGCGCGGCATATCCGGACTCGCGCGCGGCCGGTTCGTGACCAGCCCTACCCAAAAGACTCACTGCCACCCCTTTGACGCTAGTACGACCCTGTCCGCCGGGCCACCGGATACTTGCGCGCCGCGACAAAATGTCACGCACATGTTCCCGCGCCGCCCCAACCTGGTCGGGTGAACCGCTGGGGGACAGGGCAGGATGTAACCCGGTCGAGATATCGCCACACCCCCCAGCAAGGAGTCAACAGTGGGACAGGTCAGCGCCAGCAGTTCGATCGTCGTCGCCGCGGATCCGCAGCGCACGCTCGCAGCGATCGGCGATTACGAGACGATCCGGCCGCGCATTCTTTCCTCGCACTACCGCGACTACAAGGTTGTCGAGGGCGGTAACGGCGCGGGCACCGTGGTGGAGTGGACGCTGCAGGCCACCGAGAAGCGCACCCGCAACGTGCGCGCGACCGTGACGGTGGCGGATTCGGTCCTCACCGAGCGCGACGCCAACTCCACCATGGTCAACACCTGGACCGTCATCCCCGACGGCACCGGCTCGAAAGTCACCGTCGAGACCACCTGGAAGGGCGCGGGCGGCATCTCGGGCATCTTCGAGGGCATCTTCGCCCCGCTCGGCCTGAAGAAGATCCAGGCCGAGGTGCTCGGCAACCTCGCGCGCGAACTGGCCTGAACTCGGTTCGCGGTAGTCGATCAGTCCTTGCCGATGTCGAAGAGGTTTCCTTCGGGGTCGGCGAGGGTGGTCCACCGCATGCCGTACTCATCGAAGTCGCCGATGTGCTTGCCGCCCAGGCTGATCGCGCGCTCGACGTAGTCGGCCCACTCTGCTGTGTGGAAATCCAGGTGGACCACATTCTTGCCGGGGGTCTTGTCGGGGACCTGGATGAACATCAGGATCGGAGCGTGGCCGGCGGATTTGCCGACGGTGGCGAAGAACTGCGACGCCTCCGGGTCGACGGGCACGTCGAGCAGTTGCGCGTAGAACTCGGCCTGGGCGGTGGCGTTGTGGCAGTCCATGGTGATGTTGGCCAGGGCGATGGTCATCAGATTTCTCCTTCGGTGATCGGCCAGCACACTTCGGTGCGGTAGTCGGCCGGGTTATCGGTGGTATCCGGTCCCACGAGGTAGCGCTCGCGGACCGGTTCGCCGGGCAGTGCGGCGCCGTGCTCGGCGACGTGGCTGCCGAGTGCGCCATAGGTGCGGTCGAAGTCTTCGAACGGGCCGTCGTGAACGGCCACGGCGAAGTGGCGGCCAGGGAATTCGACAACGGCGAAGCCGCCGGTGGGGACGAATTCCGCGCCGGGCGGTAGCGGCACGAACGCGGTGACCGCGCCGTTGTCGTCGGTGAAGAATTCGTTCGAATAGGTCGCTCCCGCAGTACCTCCCGGGGCGATGCCGGACTCGACCAGGGTCGTGTACAACTGCTCGAACGCGATGCCACACCAGTCGGCGATGGCAGTGCGCTCGACCTGGCTGGTGAACGTGAGCGCCGTGAAAGCGGGCTCTGTCCGATAGTCGACCTCGATCGGTGGCGGGGGTGCGGTGAGCAGGGCGCGCAGCGAGACCACCACCTCGCGGGTGCGATCCAGCGCCGCCTCCATCCTGATCAGATGCGCCCGCAGCGCGGCATCGCGCTCGGCGGGATCGGCCGCGGCGAGCACGGTGCGAATCTCCGGGAGCGGCATGTCCAGATCGCGCAGGCGACGGATCAGGTGTGCGCGCTCGACCTGGTCGGTGGAATATCGGCGATAGCCGGTGCCGACGTCCACCGAGGCAGGCTCGAGTAGCTCGATCTCGTGGTAATACCGCAGCGTCTTGACGCTCAGGAGAGTGAGGCGGGCGAACTCGCCGATCGCCACGGTTGCTGTCATAGGAGCTAGACAACACCCTCCAGCGGGTGGAGGGTCAAGACCCGGTCAGGCGGGCGCCAAGACGAAGGCGGCGAGCAGCGGCCAAGCGCCCTCGCGCCACCACGAATAGCCGAACCAGACGCCCGGGGTCACCTCGCGGATCTCGTCGTAGACCTGCGGTGTGGGTGAGGGCGCGTAGTTCAGCGCCCAGGTGGGCGCGCCATCGAGGATCGACGGTGCGCGATAGACATCGGCGGGGAAAGCCTCGATCCCGGCGCCGGTGATCCGGTTGGTCAGTGAGCCGCCGTCCGGTCCGGTGCGGAACACCTTGCCGATCCACAGCGCCGGTCCGGCCGCTTCGAGTTGCGGTGGGCGCGTCACCCAGCCGTTGGTGAGGCCCGTCGCCACCGCCCCCGCCTGCGCGTCACGGTAGATCTGGTCCTGCTGGGTGACGCTGCAGCGGAAGCGCAACGAATCGATGGTCGCCGCACGATTGCCGGGATCCAGTACGCAGCCGGCGCCGTAGTCGGTGATCGCGGCCCCGGAATCGGCTGATACGGCGGCGGGAGAGAGAAGTAGCAGGCTAGCGACAGATGCGACCACGGCCGAAAGCGACGCCGGGCGCACACGGGAAGCATTCATCTGATCTCCTAGAGATTGCTGAATCATTGCCAGACCTTGCCTGATCGTATGCTCGAATCCCCGGCGGAGCCATCGTTTCAGCGGCCATTCTCCACGACTAAACTGGCAACCGCACGCGGCCAGAGCTCCGCACCCGACGCACCCCACGGTTTTCGGCTGCCTCGTACCCGAGGGGCGAGACGGAACGCCGGAGGCGCAGTATCGTCGCTCGGGTGTGCGGCCCCAGGGCCGAAAACCCCGCGGCGCCAGCCGCCAAAGACACAGGAGTGTTGTGCAACCCGGTGATGGTCAGTTCGATATGCAGGCACTGCTCGCCCAAGCTCAGCAGATGCAGCAGGCAGTGATGCAGGCGCAGGCCGAGCTCGCCGAGACCGAGGTGTCCGGTCAGGCAGGCGGCGGTCTGGTGCAGGCCACGATCAAGGTCAGCGGCGAGGTGATCGCGCTGACGATCGACCCGAAGGTGGTCGATCCGGACGATGTCGACGGACTGCAGGACCTGGTCATCGGCGCGATCAACGCCGCGATGGCCAATGCGCAGCAGCTCGCGGCCGAGCGCCTCGGCCCGCTGTCGCAGGGCCTCGGCGGCGGTTCGCTGCCCGGTCTGCCCGACTTCTGATGTATGAGGGGCCGGTTCAGGATCTGATCGACGAGCTGGGCAAACTGCCCGGCGTCGGTCCGAAGAGCGCGCAGCGCATCGCTTTTCATCTACTGCAGGTGGAGCCGCCGGATATCGACCGGCTGCAGGCCGCCCTGCAGAAGGTGCGCGACGGCGTTCAGTTCTGTGTCTCGTGCGGCACTGTCGCCGATGGCGAGCTGTGCCGGATCTGTGCCGACCCACGCCGCGACCGCACGATGATCTGTGTGGTCGAGGAACCCAAGGATGTGCAGGCGATCGAGCGCACCCGTGAGTTCCGTGGTCGCTACCACGTGCTCGGAGGTGCGCTCGATCCGCTCAGCGGCGTCGGGCCCGATCAGTTGCGGATCAGGGAGCTGCTCACCCGCATCGGTAATCAGGAAGACGGCATCGATGTGAGCGAGGTGATCATCGCGACCGACCCGAATACCGAGGGCGAGGCGACGGCCACCTATCTCGTGCGGATGCTGCGCGATTTCCCCGGGCTCACCGTCACCCGGTTGGCCTCCGGGCTGCCGATGGGTGGCGACCTGGAATTCGCCGACGAACTGACCCTCGGCCGGGCGCTTTCCGGTCGGCGGACGCTGTAGGACCAGGCGCGACGGCGGTAGGCGTGATTGCCGCCGTCGCGGCCGTACGAGGATCAGAGCTCGACGCGGGTCCAGGTGATGCCGTCGGTGGTGGCGGGCTTGCCGTTGGCCCAGTCCCAGATGATGCCGGCGACCTGCGCCGGGTCATCGAGGGTCGTGCCGAAATGCCGGTCGGGGGCGCCGTCGCGATATTCGAGGGTGTAGGGGCCGCTCGGGTCGCGGTAGGTCTGGATGTAGCGCTGTTCGCCCTCTTCGACGATGAGGTACGGGTTGGGGGCGGCGAGCCCGGCGACCCATTGGTGCGCTAATTCCTCGGTGAGATACGGGAATTCGCCGGCGCCGCCGTGCGTGACGTTGATCGGGATGTGGTCGGCCGGGTCGATGATCCAGGTCAGCTGCGGATCGTAGACGGCGTAGCCGCGCGGGGTGGCGAGGTCGAAGAGCAGGTTGCGGACGAAGCCGATGGCGTCGTACGGCGAGGGGATGTAGAGCGTGTCGCCGCTGGGGCCGCCGACGGATTCGACGCTGAGGAACGAGTCGTCCACCGGCAGTTCGGCGTTGCGCGCGTTCAACTCGGCCGCGATCTCGGCGATCGGTTCGGACTCGGTCAGGCCTTCCTGGGCGGCGAGGTAGGCGTCGATCTCGTCGACAGAGCTGGCGACGCCGGACGGCAGCAGGATGTGGTCGTAGCTCACGGTGCCAGCTTAGCTGCTGGTGCCCTGCGTCTCGGCCCGGTAACCCGCCGGGCTGACACCGGCTATTACCGCGGTGTTTCGAAAGGGGTGCCGGTCGGGAAACTCCGGTTTCGTCGGCCCGCGCGGTGTCGGGGGTTTGTGGTCCACTTGGTGAATGGGCATCAAGGTGTCACTCGAGCACCGCACGGCATACTCCTTCGATCGTCTCGTAGAGGTGCATCCGCATGAAGTGCGGTTGCGCCCCGCGCCGCACTCGCGCACGCCGATCGAGGCGTATTCCCTCGAGGTGTCACCGGCCGAGCACTTCGTCAACTGGCAGCAGGACGCGTTCGGCAATTTCGTTGCGCGCCTGGTGTTTCCGAACCCGACGAAGGAGTTGTCGATCACCGTGGGGTTGATCGCCGACCTCGAGGTGGTCAACCCGTTCGACTTCTTCATCGAGGATTACGCCGAGTTCTTCCCGTTCGAGTACGACACCGCACTCGCCGAGGATCTCGCGCCGTACCTGCGGCGCGTCGACGAGACGGAGCCGGGCAGCGGGCCGGGGGAGTTGCTGCGGGAATGGGCGCGGGCGCACCGGCCGCAGGGCAGGATCCGGGCCATCGACTATCTCGTCGAACTCAACTACGCGCTACGCAATTCGGTCGACTACACCGTGCGCATGGAGGCGGGTGTGCAAACGCCCGATCACACTTTGCGCACCGCGCTCGGATCCTGCCGCGACTCGGCCTGGTTGCTGGTCGGCGTGCTGCGTGAGCTAGGGCTGGCCGCCCGCTTCGTCTCCGGCTACCTGGTCCAGCTCACCTCCGACGTGCCGTCGCTGGACGGTCCGTCGGGCCCGGCCGCCGACTTCACCGACCTGCACGCCTGGACCGAGGTGTATCTGCCCGGTGCGGGCTGGGTCGGCATGGACCCCACCTCCGGCCTGTTCGCGGGTGAAGGCCACATCCCGCTCGCCGCCACCCCGCATCCCGGCGCCGCCGCCCCGATCACCGGGGCCACCGGGATCACCGAGGCCACCCTCGACTTCAGCAATGTGGTTCGCCGTATCCACGAGGATCCGCGAGTCACGCTGCCCTACACCGATTCCCAGTGGGAGCGCATCGTCGCCTCCGGTGCCGCGATCGACGCGCGGATGGCGGCGGCCGATGTCGGCCTCACCATGGGCGGCGAGCCGACCTTCGTCTCCATCGACGACCAGGTCAGCGCCCAGTGGACCACCGACGCCGACGGCAGACACAAACGGGAGCGCGCCGTCGACCTCGCCGACCGCCTCCGCTCGATCTACGCGCCGACCGGCATCGTGCAGTACCGCCAGGGCAAGTGGTATCCCGGAGAACCGTTGCCCCGCTGGGAGATCGCGATCGCCTGGCGGGCCGATGGCGAGCCGATCTGGCGGCGTCAGGACCTGCTCACCGACCCGTGGACGCCGGTGGCGCGGCACACGCCGCAGACGCGGGTCGCCACCGAAACGGCAGGGCCCGCCCACTCGAACGGATACGCGGCTGCCGAGGTCGTGCCCGCTGTTGTCGCACCGAGGGAACCCGGCCCGGTCGACATGGTCGCGGTCTTCGATGCGCGTCGTCGGATCGGTGGTGACGAAGTCGCTGCCGCGGTTATCGCGCTGGGGCTCGCCGATGACGACGATGTGCGGCGCAACGGGGAGTCAGGCGGTGTCGACCTGCTCGACATAATCGACTACGCCGACGCGGGCGAACTCGCGGAAGAGGCAGAGCCTGCGGAGGAGGCGGTGAGTTTCGACGTGGTGGAGTTCGACGACGGACCGCCGCTGATCGAGGAGCCCGTCGAGCTGGTCGCCGCCGAACATCGCCGCGCCGCGGAGAGCCAGCAGGCCTGCGCCGATGCCGGTGGCGATGCCCGCCCGGCGAAGCAGGTCCCGGCGAGGGAGGTCAAGGTCTCGAAGAAGGAAGCGAAGGAGTCGGCCAAGGCGGCCAAGAAGGCTGAGGCCGAGCTGCGAAAAGCAGCGAGGAAGAACAAACTTCGCGGGAAAAGGGACAAGGGAGCTGGGAGCGGTCCGCCGTCGGTCCACCCGCCCATCCAGTTGACCCGCTCGCAGCCGAGCAACTCGGCCGCCGGGGTGATTCCCGACCGGGCGCCCGCGGCCGACATCGGTGCGGCCAAGGCGTTGATCGCCGAGATCGCGGGCACCCTCGGGTTGCCGGAGGTGCAGGTGCGGCCCGCGTTCGAGGATCCGTTGGCCCGGTTGGCCGCGACCGTGAGCGCGCCGTACGGCGATCCGCCGCCCGCGGACATCGACCCGGCCGAGGACTCGCCCGAGGTGCGGCGGGTATTGCTGGAGAGCTTGGAGGAGTCGGTCGATCAGCCCTCGGCCTATGTGCTGCCGATTCATCGGCGGGCCGACGGCGCGGGCTGGGCCAGTGCCGACTGGCAGCTGCGCCGTGGACGCGCCGAGAACAGTCGCGGCCGGATCGTGTTGGCCGATGGTGATTCGCCTGCCGGACTTCGTCTTCCGATCGGATCGGTGTCCTGGCACGCGCCGCCGATCCTGCCCGATAGCGACCCGCTCTACCAGAAACCGCTGAGCGCGGAACGGGTCGAGCCGCCCGCCGCGGTGGAGCCTGCCGATTTCACGCCGACGACCGCGCTGGTCGCCGAGGTCAGGCAGGGGCGGCTGCATGTGTTCCTGCCGCCGGTGACCGAACTCGACGACTTCCTCGATCTGATCGCCAAGGTCGAGGCGGCGGCGGTGGCGATCGGGCAGCCGGTGGTGCTCGAGGGCTACGCCCCGCCGAGTGACGCACGGCTACAGACGTTTTCGGTGACGCCCGACCCGGGTGTGATCGAGGTGAACATCATGCCGACCAGCTCGTTCGCCGAGCAGGCCGAGGTGCTGAACACCCTCTACGAGCAGGCAAGGCTCGCCCGGCTGAGCACCGAATCCTTCGACGTGGACGGCACCCACGGCGGTACCGGCGGCGGCAACCACATCACCCTCGGTGGGGTCACCCCGGCGCGTTCGCCGATGCTGCGCCGCCCCGACCTGCTGGTTTCCATGCTCACCTACTGGCAGCGCCACCCGGCGCTGTCGTACCTGTTCGCGGGCCGTTTCGTCGGCCCGACCTCGCAGGCGCCCCGCGCGGACGAGGGTCGCGAGGGCGCCCTCTACGAACTCGAGATCGCCTTCGCCGAGGTGGCCAGGCTGTCCGCGCAAGCCGCGGGGCCCACGCCCTACGAAATCCAGTCGGCCCCTTGGCATATCGACCGCGCACTGCGGCATCTGCTCACCGATCTCACCGGCAACACCCACCGCGCCGAGTTCTGCATCGACAAGCTCTACAGCCCCGACTCGGCTCGCGGCCGGCTCGGGCTGCTGGAACTGCGCGGCTTCGAGATGCCGCCGCATTTCCAGATGGCGATGGTGCAGTCGTTGCTGGTGCGCGGCCTGGTCTCGATGTTCTGGGACAAGCCGCTGCGCGCGCCGCTGATCCGCCACGGGTCCAACCTGCACGGCCGCTATCTGCTGCCGCACTTCCTGATGAACGACATCGCCGAGGTCGCCGCCGACCTGCGCGCGGCGGGCGTCGACTTCGACACCGCCTGGCTCGACCCCTTCACCGAATTCCGCTTCCCCCGCATCGGCACCGCCATGATCGGTGAGGCGGAGCTGGAACTGCGCGGCGCGATCGAACCGTGGCTCACCCTCGGCGAACAGACCACCGGCCAGGGCACCGCTCGCTATGTCGACTCCTCGGTGGAACGTCTCCAGGTGCGGTTGGTCGGTGCCGATCGCGGCCGATACGTTCTGACCTGCAACGGCATGCCGGTCCCGCTGCTGGCCACCGACAAATCCGACGTACAGGTGGCAGGAGTGCGATACCGCGCCTGGCAGCCGCCGAACTCGCTGCACCCCTCGATCACCGTCGACGCCCCCCTGGTGTTCGACCTGGTAGACGGCGCGACGGGCATCTCCCGCGGTGGCTGCACCTACCACGTCGTGCACCCCGGCGGCCGCGCCTACGACGACGCGCCCGTCAACGCCGTCGCCGCCCAGTCGCGCCGCAATCGCCGATTCGAGGCCGCCGGACATACGGTGAACCCGATGGATCCCGCCGAACTCCGTGCGAAGATCGCGGCACAGTCGACCGATGTCGGCGCACCAGGCATCCTGGACCTACGCCGCGCGCGAACAGTGTGGGGTACCTAGTCGGTCATTTGGCGCCAGCCGCAATCAACACAGGAGGCTCGGTGGCTCAGCGCGATGAAGCGCTCAGGGACGGGAATCGGCAGGGATCGGGCGTACGCGCTCAGGTCGCCGAGCAGTTCGCGCGGTATCGGGCTGACAGCTTGGCGGGTGCGCGCTTCGACGAGTGCGGCAGGCCGACCACGGGCTATTACGACGAGCTGGTCGACGGGCGTGGGCGGGTGCGATCGATGTGGTCGGAGCTGTCGGCCGACTTCATCGATCAGGGGATCGGCGGGATCGATCGGATCGATCACCGGGTGCGCAGGCAGATCGAGGACGACGGTGTCACCTACACCGAGGTCGGTCTCGGCGGCGATGACGACACCGCGATCCCGCAGCCGTGGCGCCTCGACCCGATTCCGCTGCTTGTCTCCGCCGAGGACTGGACCCGCCTGGAAACCGGGCTGGTGCAGCGCTCGCTGGTGCTCGACGAGGTGCTCACCGATGTGTACGGTCCGCGCAGGCTGCTGAGCTCGGGCCTGCTGCCCGCGGAGGTGGTGTTCGGCAATACCGGGTATGTGCGGGCCGCGCACGGCATCACGATCCCCGGCACCCATCAGCTGTTCCTGCACGCCTGCGACATCAGCCGGTGGAGTGACGGGCAGTTCCGGGTGCTCGCCGACTGGGCGCAGGCTCCCTCGGGCGCCGGGTACGCGCTGGCCGACCGTCGTGTGGTGGCCTCGGCGATTCCCGAGGCTTTCGAGCACGCGGGGCCGCGACCACTGAGCCCGTTCGCACGGGCCATGCGGTTGATGCTCGAGGAGGCGGCGCCGGAGCTGGCCGACGGGGAAGAGCCGGTCGTCGTCGTGCTCAGCCCGGGTTCGCATTCCGAAACCGCCTTCGACCAGGCATATCTCGCGCAGATGCTCGGGTTTCCGCTGGTGGAGAGCTCCGATCTGGTGGTGCGCGACGGCGCGCTGTGGATGCGCTCGCTCGGCAGCTTGGAGCGGGTCGACGTGGTGCTGCGACGCGTCGACGCCGAATTCTCCGACCCGCTGGATCTGCGACCCGATTCGCGCCTCGGTGTGGTCGGGCTGGTCGAGGTGCTGCGCCGCGGGGCGGTGACGGTGGTGAACACCCTCGGTAGTGGGCTGCTGGAATCGCCCGCGCTGAGCCCGTTCCTGCCGCGCATCGCGCGCTCGGTCCTCGGCGAGGATCTGCTGCTCGACGCCACCCCCACCTACTGGGGTGGCGACGACACCGAGCGTGCGCACCTGGTGTCGCACGTCGGTGACCTGGTGATCCGCTCCGCCGTCGACGGCTCGACGATCTTCGGGCCGAGCCTGTCGGCGGCCGAACGCGTCGACCTCGCCGCCCGGATCGAGGCCGAACGGTGGAAGTGGGTCGGGCAGGAACCCGCCGAGTTCTCGGTCGCGCCCGCGGTCGACGGTCCGGCGGGCTTGGCACCCGCACCGGTGGGCATGCGGTTGTTCTCGCTGGCCAGGCGGGGCAGCTACACGGCGATGTCAGGCGGACTCGGCCAGCAGCGCATGCGGCTCGAACCGACCCGCAGTGTGATCAAGGTGGCCGCCAAGGACGTGTGGGTCCGCGCGGCCCCGGCCACCGTGCCCGCTGTGAGTTCCGAAGCGCCGCACGAGGAACGGTTGCGCAGGGCGGTTCCGGTCGTCGAGGCGATCAGCTCACCGCGTGTGCTCAACGACCTGTTCTGGATGGGCCGCTACAGCGAACGCGCCGAGTCGGTGGTCCGCCTGCTCGCCGCCACTCACGACGTCTACCAGGACTACCGCTACCGCCCCTGGCTCGACGGCGCCGCAGCCTTGCCGATCCTCATGCGCGCGCTGTCGATCACCACGGGCACCACCGCTCCACAGTCGGTGCTGCCCGACGGAATCGGTCAGCTGGTGGCGGTACGGTCCGACGTGACGCCGTCACCGCGCTCCGTATCCGACGAAGTATCAACGGACGAAACACCTCACGACTCGCCCTCTGATCCGATGGGGTCGGTGGGGCAGAGCCAGTCCGCAGGGCAGGATCCGTCCACAGCGGATGAGGAGGAACTCGACTCCGAGGACGACGAGGCGGAGGCGCCGTGGGAGCGGGCGGGGACCAGTGCGCTGGCTCGCGCGCTGCGCACCACCGGTGTCACGCCCGAGCGTGGGGCGGAGCCGGTGCCCGCGCCTGAGCCGGAGCCGGTTCTCGCGCGGTCGCGGCAGGCGCAGGGCCAGTTCACCCATCGTGCGATGGATTCCAGTGGTCAGGACGGTGTGGCGGCGCGCCGGGCGGTCGCGGGCGCCTCCGCGGAGGGATTCCAGTACCTGGCCTCGTTGACCGGTGACCGCGAGCTGGCCGGATCGTTGTCGTACGCGGTGGACCACTACGGGTCCGCCGCGCGGGCGGTGCGCGATCAGCTCTCCAGCGACACCTGGATGATCATCGGTGCTGTCGATCGCGCGCTGGCCGAATTCCGCAGTGCCAGTACCGAACAGGAGACGGCGCTCTCGGCGGTGCATTCGCTCACGCTGGCGGCGTTGCTGTCGCTGTCGGGGATCGGCGCCGAGTCGCTGGTGCGCGACACCGGCTGGTACGTCATGGATATCGGCAAACGGATCGAGCGTGGACTCGCCGTGACGTCGCTGATCAATGCCGCACTGGGGCGGCGGAGTTCGGCCGAGGTGCAAGGGGTGGTCGCGGAGGCCGTGCTCACCGCGACCGAGTCGGCGGTGAGTTACCGTCGCCGCCATCGTGGTTCGGCGCATGTGGCCGCGCTGGCCGGACTGCTGCTGTTCGATCCGGGCAATCCGCGTTCGCTGGTCTATCAGCTCGACCGCCTCGAGGCCGACTTCCAAGCGCTACCAGGCGGTTCCGGCGCCTCGCGTTCGCAGCGACTGCTCGCCGATGCCCAGCGCATGCTGCGCCGCGTCGACCCGGCCGACCTGGAACACACCGACGACGACGGCGTACGAACCGAGCTGGTGGAACTGCTGGAGGGGGTGCACTTGCGATTGCGCAAGCTGGCCGAATCGTTCGAAGCCACCAAACTCACTGTCCCGCTCGGTATTCAGCCGCTCTGGGGTAATACCAGGATGGTCGGATGACCCGGCGATACATGGTGGTGCACCGCACCACCTACAGCTACTCCGACGAGGTGACCAGCTCCTACGGTCGCGCGTACCTCACCCCGCGCGAATATCCGGGCCAGCGCCTGCTCGAGCACGAGATCTACATCGACCCCGTGCCTTCGGACCGCTCGGTGGGCACCGATGTGTACGGCAACACCACGACGTATTTCCATGTGACCTCCGAGCACCGCAATCTCGAAGTCACCGGCGAGTCCCTGGTCGACGTCGACGGCGAACATCCGGGGCACCTGCCGGGCGTCGACCTGCCATGGGAGTCGGCGCGTCCGAGCACCGCCACCGGCCCACTCGCCGTCGAGTTCACCCTCGATCTGCTCCCGCCCGAGATCACGCCCGACGTGATCGACTACGCCGCGCGGAGTTTCCCGCCGGGACGGCCGCTGCTCGAAGCGGTGACCGAGCTGAACACCCGCATCCACGACGACTTCGAGTATCGGTCCGGCTCCACCACGGTGAGCACCAGCGTGGCCGACGTCTTCGCCGCCCGCGAAGGTGTCTGCCAGGACTTCGCCCGGATCGGCGCGGCCTGCCTGCGCTCGCAGGGTCTGGCCGCCCGCTACGTCTCCGGCTATCTCGCCACCGATCCGCCCCCTGGCAAGGAACGCATGGTCGGCGTCGACGCCACCCACGCCTGGGCGGCGGTGTGGCTGCCCGGCACCGACGACACCGATCGCACCGGCCGCTGGATCGCCTTCGACCCCACCAACGACCAGTTCGCCGACGAGCGGTACGTGACGGTGGCGTGGGGCCGCGATTACCAGGACGTTCCGCCGCTGCGTGGCATCATCTACACCGATGCGAAGCAGTCCACAATCAAGGTCTCGGTCGATGTAGCTCCGGTGGAGGTGTAGTCCGTGCGTGATTTCGTCTGTCCGAATTGCGGTCAGCAGCTGGCTTTCGAGAACTCGGTCTGCCTGTCCTGCCGCAGCGCACTGGGTTTCAGCCTGACCGACCGCACGCTGGTGGTGATCGGTGACCCGCCGGGTGACGCCGCGGTCGATCACGCGGCAGGCGTCGTCGACAGTGATCGCTTCCGCCTGTGCGACAACCTGCATGTGGCGCAATGCAATTGGCTCGTCGACCGGGATGGGGCGGGTCCGGCGCTGTGCCTGTCGTGCCGGCTGACCAGGACCAGGCCCAACGATTCCGATACCAGCGGTCTCGCCGCGTTCGCCGAGGCCGAGGCGGCGAAACGCCGGTTGATCTTCGAACTGGTCGAACTGGGCCTGCCAATCGTCGGCCGTGACGAGGACCCCGAGCACGGGCTGGCCTTCGATCTGCTGTCCAGCCGCACCAAGGGCGTGCTCACGGGCCATATCGACGGAGTGGTCACCCTGGACCTCGCCGAGGCGAACGACCCGCATCGCGAGCAGTTGCGGATCGAGATGGCCGAGCCGTATCGCACCTTGCTCGGCCACTTCCGGCACGAGATCGGGCACTATTTCTTCCCCGTTCTGGTTGCTGATGACGCGGCGCTGCGACGCTTCCGGGATCTGTTCGGCGATCCGTTCGCCGACTACCAGGCGGCGCTGGATCGCCACTATTCCCAGGGTGCGCCCCCCGGCTGGAAGCGCGACTACGTCTCCTCCTACGCCACCATGCACGCCGCCGAGGACTGGGCCGAGACCTTCGCCCACTACCTGCACATCCGCGACACCCTCGATACCGCGGCGGCGTTCGGCCTCGCCCCCGCGGGCGCGACCCTCGACCGCCCGCAGATCGGCCGCGCCGGGTTCGACAAGATCATCGAGCTCTGGCTGCCGCTGACCTGGTCGCTGAACATGGTCAACCGCTCGATGGGCCGCGACGACCTGTATCCCTTCGTGCTGCCCGATCGGGTGCTGGAGAAGATGCGCTTCGTCCACGACCTGTGCGCCGGTAGTCATGCCGCCGTCCCGGAGATCATCGCCTCTACCGGATAACGCATTGTCGATTTCGCTGCGACGAGCGTCACAGATAGCTACTCTTCGAGATTGAGACCGGAGCGTCTCAATCCGGTCGGTACCTCGACACGGACTGCTCGATGAGAAGTGTGTGGCTATGAACTCTCCACTGGTATCAGTCGGTCTGCCGTTGGCGCTGGCGGTGATCATGTTCGGTCTCGGGCTCTCGCTCACCGGCGCCGACTTCGCCCGCATCGCGAAGACACCGCGCATCGTCGCCATCGCGCTGGCCTGCCAATTGCTGGTGCTACCCGTGGTCGCGTTCGGCCTGGTGCTGCTGTTCGATCTGTCGCCGATTCTGGCGGTCGGCATGATGCTGCTGGCCGCCTCGCCCGGCGGGACCACGGCGAACCTGTTCAGCCACCTGTTCCGTGGTGACGTGGCGCTGAATGTGTCGCTGACCGCGGTCAACTCGATCATCGCGGTTGTCACCGTGCCGCTGGTGACCAACTTCGCCATCGGCTACTTCGAGCCGGCGGGCGAGGACGGTTCCGTCGGTTTGCAGCTGAGCAAGGTGGTGCAGGTCTTCGCCATCGTGCTGGTTCCGGTCGGCCTCGGCATGCTGGTGCGCCGCTGGTCGGCGGAGTTCGCGAACCGGATGGACAAGCCGGTGCGCATCGGGTCGGCGATCACGCTGCTGCTGGTGATCGTCGGCACCATCGTCAGCGAGCGCGACACACTCACCGACTCGCTCGCCGATGTCGGCGCCATCACCGTCGTGTTCTGCCTGATCAGCCTGACGGCCGGCTACTACCTGCCGCGCCTGCTCGGCGTCGCCGACCGCCAGGCCATCGCCTGCTCGTTCGAGGTCGGCATCCACAACAGCACCATCGCCATCACCATCGCGATCAGCGTCCTCGACAGCACCGAAATGGCCATTCCCGCAGCGGTCTACGGCGTACTGATGTTCCCCCTCGCCGCGCTCGTCGGCTGGCTCATCACCCGTCGGCAGGTGCGAACCGAGGTCGCCGCCGAGTGAGCCAGACAGTGGACACTTTCCTACTAGCGGACTAACCTCTTAGCTAAGGAGGCGTTATGGCAGGGAACGCGGCGGAACAGTTCAATATTCACGACGCGAAGACGAACCTGTCGCGCATCATCGAGCGGGTGGAGCAGGGGGAAGAAATCGTGATCAGTCGTGCCGGCACTCCGGTCGCCAAGGTGGTTGCGCTGAGCCGTCGGGTCAATCGCACCGGTCGTGGTTCGCTGCGTGGCCGCGTGGAGTTGTCGTCTGATTGGGATTCGCCGGAGACCAATGCCGATCTCGCGCGCGACTTCGACGCATGAGCGTGCTGCTGGATACCCATGTGATCCTGTGGTGGCTCACCGACGACCCCACGCTTGATGCCGGGCTACGGGAGCGGCTCGACCACGATCCCGACGTGTACGTCAGCGCGGCATCGGTGTGGGAGATCGCGATGAAGCAGGCATCGGGAAAGCTGGCTGGTCCCGCCGACCTACCCGAGCGGGTCGTCGGCAGTGGCTTTCTGCCGCTGGCCATCGATGCGCGGCATGCGATCGAGGCCGCACGTCTGCCATTGATCCATCGCGACCCTTTCGACCGGATATTGGTCGCTCAGGCTCGTTGTGAGGAGCTGACGCTCATCACCCGAGATCCGTATTGCCTCCAGTACGAAGTTGATTCGCTGCGCTGCTGAATCAGGCGCGTAGGCGTTCTTTGCGGAGCTGGTCGACCTCGGGGAGGTCGAGGGGGGCCAGGTCGGTGGCGGGGATGCCGAGGGCCTTGGCGATGAGGAGGTCGGCGAGTTCGGGGTTGCGGGCCAGGGCCGGGCCGTGCAGGTAGGTGCCGAAGACCGAGCCCTGGACGACGCCCTCGGTGCCGTCGCCCACGCCGTTGCCGACACCGCGGGTGACGCGGGCCAGCGGGGTGGCGTCGGGGCCAAGAGTCGTTCCGCCCCGGTGGTTTTCGAAACCGGTGAGGGATGCTTTGAGTCCGGGGACCAGGGGTGTGGTGGTTACCTCACCGATGGCACGGATTTTTTGGGGAGAGGTGGTGACATCGAAAAGGCTTACGCCGTCGACCTTTTCGCCCGCCGAGGTTTCGTACCAGTTGCCGAGCACCTGGATGGCGGCGCAGATGGCGAGGACGGGGGCGCCCTTGGCGGCAGCCTGCTGGAGGCCGGGGTATTTCTGGAGATGGCGGGTGGCCAGGCGCTGCGCCGAGTCCTCGGCACCGCCGAGGGTGTAGATGTCGAAGGAGTCGGGGACGGGATCGGCGAGGGTGATGTCGATGATCTCGGCGTCGTAGCCGCGCATGCGCAGGCGTTGCCGCAGGACCAGCGCGTTGCCGCCGTCGCCGTAGGTGCCCATCACGTCGGGCAGGACGAGGCCGATACGAATGGTTGACTCGCTCACTTGCGGGCCTCCAGGTCACGGTTGAGATCGCGGAACGCGGTGTAGTTGGCCAGCACCTCGACGTGTCCGGCGGGGCAGGACGCGATGGCGCGCAGAGGATCCGGGACGAGCGTGTGTTCGACGCCCGCGTAGGTGAGGCGCACGGCGAGGTCGGTGGCGCGCTCGCCGGCGGCGACCACCTGCACGCCTTCGAAGTGCTCGAACCGCACATCCCACAGCCAGGACAGATCCTCGCCGTCGGGCACCTGACCGTTCACCGCGATCACCAGACCGGCCGAGGACGGCTCGATCATCGACAGCGCTTCCTGCCAGCCCGCGGGATTCTTGGCCAGCAGCAGCCGGGCATCGTGATCACCGACGGTGACGGTGCGGTAGCGGCCCGCGATCTCGCGCACGGTGCCGGTGGCATCGGTCGCCTTCGCGGGCTCGGCGCCCATCGCGACCGCGGCGGCCACAGCCTGCGCGGCATTGCCGCGGTTCGCGCGACCCGGCAGCGCCAGGTGCAGCGGAGCGCGGAAACCGTCAGGGCCGCACAGGTCTTCGCCTTCGAGCCACCAGACCGGTTGTGGGCGATGGAAATCCGCACCGGTCGAGCGCCAGTTCTCGCCTTCCCAGACGATCGGCTCACCGCTGCGCGGACAACTCGTCGCGTCGACGGCCCAGCCGCTGCCCGCCGACACCCACACCACATTCGGATGGTCGTAGGCGATGGAGGCCACCAGCACGTCATCGCAGTTGGCGATCACGACCGCGTCGGGATGACGCAACAGCCCGGCGCGCAGCTTGCGTTCGATCATGTTGATCTCGCCGACCCGGTCGAGCTGGTCGCGGCTGAGATTGAGCAGGACGACGGCGGCGGGGTCGAGCGCGTCGCTCACGTGCGGCAGGTGCAGCTCGTCGACCTCGATCGCGGCCAGCGCCACCCCCTGGTGCAGGCTGAGCGCGGCCACGATGCCCGCGTCCATATTGGCGCCGTCGGCCTGGGTCGCGACATCGCCGAGCGTGCCGAGCGCGGCGGTCGTCATCCTGGTGGTCGTCGATTTGCCGTTCGTGCCGGTGATCAGCACTGTTCGCCGACCTCGCCCGAGCTGCGTCATGATCGACGGATCGATCTTCAACGCGATCAGGCCGCCGATCATCGAACCCTTGCCGCGACCCGCCTTCTGCGAAGCCCACGACGCTGCCGCCGCTGCTCGCAAGGCCAAGCGCCCACGCACCGAGATGTCTGCCACGCCGCGAGTCTATGTGCGCGGTGTCCGGGCGCGCGTGCGGGAGCGGTGTGAGCTGCGTCCGCGTCAGGCCGGGACGTCGAAAAGGTTGGGTAGACCCTTGGCGTAGCGGTCGACGTCGATGATCCGCAGCGGCTCGAGTTCGGGGGTGCGGCGCAGGCGGAAACCACGGCAGCGCGGCGCCGACGAGCCCGCCACGTCGAGCAGCGCGTTCACGGCGGCGCGGGCCGACTCGTTGGCGCCCTCCATGGTGGCCAGGTCGACATCGGTGCGCACATAATCACCGGCGAGGAACAGGTTCTCGATCGAGCCGTGCGGCTCGGGGCGGGCGTCCCACGAACCCGCGGTATTGATGAGCAACGGGTCGGCATTCGCGTTGCGGCTGCCCTGCCAGGTGATTCCCGGATCGAGAAACCAGGAATGCACGTCGGCGGGCCTGAGTAGTTGTTCGCGATCGTTGAGATGGCTGCTCAACTGCTCCCAGACTTCGCGGAAGATCTCCTCGTGGGTGCATTCGGTGGCGGGTTTGCCGTAGAGCATTCCGGGCGAATTCCAGTCGGAGATATCCACCGAAAGGCAATCGGCCACCGACCCGTCGCCGAAAGACGGCAGTTTGTCGGTCCACAACTGATTCTGGCTGATCGAGGTGAGCGACCACGGCGAATCGACATAGGCCGTGTGTCCGCGTGAAATACGCAGTGGCGCACGGAAATAGATCTGAATTCCGTTCATCCAATCGACGAAGAGCCGATCCGTCGCGGCGAGTTCCGGTGCCACGGCCAGCACTTGCGACGACCACAGTTTTCTGGCCTGTTCCACCGGCAGTGCCACCACGAAATAGTCGGCGTCGATCGTGCGTGGCCCGGTGGAATCGGTGATTCGAGCAGCTCGGATCCGTCGGTCGCGCACCTCGAGTTCGCTGACCCGTGCGCCGAGTTCGAACCGAACGCCCAGGCCACGCAGGTGGCGCACCCAGGGATCGATCCAGGCGGTATTGGTCGTGTTGTTGAGCACCCGGTCCAGGCCGCCGTCGTTGCCGATGCCGAGCGGGTTGCCGAGGAACTGTTCGCCCATGCTGCCGATGGTGCGGGTACTGGCCAGGTTCTCCTTGGCGGCGACCATGATCGAGGTCAGCGACCTGGACACGATCGCGCGGAACTCGTGCGAACGCTCGTGTCCGTGCACGAAGTCGTACCAGGAGGTGTGTTCCCACTGGCCGAATCGGCGGGCATCGCAGCTGGTGTTGAACACCATCAGCCGGTTGGCGAAGTACATGCCTTCCGTGGGCGACATCCTGGAGATCGTGGTGATCGTGGCGGCCAGGGTTTCCCGGATCGAATCCGGGGTCACCTGGGCGGCGGTGATGCTGTCGGGCAGGGCGAGCAGGATGTCGTCGCCGTCGCGGCGCGAGAACCTGGCCTCCGGCACCGCGATGAGGTTGTTCCACACGCCGTCGGCATTGCCTGCGAACGGAATTCGGCGCATCGTGTCGGGCAGGTTCTGATAGAAGCCGGGGAAGAAGCGGAATCCGTGCTCGCCGGGCAGATCGGGCCTGCCGTCGCGGCCGGTGCCCGGCACGCCCACGCTGCGCGCTTTGCCGCCGAGCGCCCGCGCCTCGTACACGGTGACCTCGAACCCGCGTTCGGCCAATTCGTGGGCGGCGGTCAGTCCGGCGACACCGCCGCCGAGTACCGCGACCCGTCGGCCGGGTGGCGCGGCGAATCCAGGCGCTCCCGCTACGGCCCCCGCCGATATCACCCCCGCTGCGACCGTGCCGCGAAGAAGGTTCCTTCGCGAAACGGGCCACCGCTGTTCCGCCATACGCTGTTCAGCTGCCTTGCTCGAGTTTTGCCTGGGATTTGCTACCACTCTAGAGCGCGGCGAAGACCAAGCTTTATCGACCTGTACGTCGTTCGCGAGCTCGAAACCGACCGGTCGCGCGGAAACGCATCGGGCGACCGATCACATGCTAGCCAGAGCTCGAGCGATCGTGGGTTGAATTCGGGTTCAGGCTCGGGCCAATTCGGGGATGGGGGCGGGCGCTGGTGTTTTCCCGATGCCGCGGCCGGTGGTCGCCGCGAAGGCGCCCGCGATCACGACCGCCCCGCCGATCAGCGCGGCCACCGACGGCTCCTCGTCGAGGACCGTCCAGGCCGCGGCGATGCCGACGACCGGCACGAGCAGCGACAACGGCGCCACCGTCCCCGCGGGGTAGCGGCTCATCAGGTAGGTCCACAGGCTGGATCCGCAGACGGTCGAGAGGACGGCGATGTAGGCGAGCGCGGCCAGTGCGGGCAGGCCGTCGGCGGTGAACGCGGTGCCGACCGCGCGGAAGCCTGTTCCAGGCCCCTCGACAGCCATCGACAGCGCCAGCATCGGCACCACGGGCACCACCGACATCCACAGGGTCAGGTGCAGTGGGTTGTAGCCGGGGGAGTCGGCACCGGCCTGGCGGGCGCCGATATTGCCGAACGCCCAGCCGAGGCCGCCTGCCAGCGTCAGCAGAACCGGGAGCAGGGTGGCGGTGACCATGCGGTCGGCGCCGATGACGACCATGCCGAGCACGGCGACCACGAGACCGGCCACCTGCACGGGCCGCAATCGCTCGCGCAGCAGGACCGCGCCGAGCACCACGGTGAACGGTGCCGACGACTGGAGCACCAGTGAGGCGAGACCGGTCGGCATGCCGGTGCGCATCGCCGTGAACAGGAACGCGAACTGCAGGGTGCCGAAGCCGGTGCCGTAGAGCAGCAGCCAGCGGGTACGCACCGCCGGGCGCGGGATGAAGATCAGCACGGGGATCGCGATGACGGCGAAGCGCAGTGCGACGAAGAAGAAGGGCGGGAAGTGGTCGAGGCCGATGCGGATGGCCAGGAAGTTCAGGCCCCAGAGCACAACGACGGTCAGTCCGAGCAGGCGGTCACGGGAGGTCACGCCCTTATCGTGCGGGCCGCTAAAGATCAGCACAATCGAATAAATATGGATGGATAACGTAGTTTTACTTCATGTTCTCGATCGATCGATTGCGGATTCTGCGCGAGCTGGCCGACCGTGGCACGGTCGCCGCCGTCGCCGAGGTGCTGTCGATGACGCCGTCGGCGATCTCGCAGCAGCTGAAGGTGCTGGCCAGGGAGGCCGGGGTCGCTTTGCTCGAACCGGACGGGCGACGGGTGCGGCTCACCGATGCGGGGCAGGCGCTGGTGTTGCGGGCCGACGACGTGCTCGCCGCGATGGAGCGGGCCACCGCGGAGATGGCCCACTATCGGGGCTCGCCGCGCGGACAGGTGCGCGTGGCGTCGTTCCCGTCCGGAGCCGCGCTGCTGCTGCCGCCGGTGCTGGCCACGTTGGCCACCAGCGGGGTCGAGCTGGTCGCGGGTGACGAGGACCTGCCGCCGAGCGAGGCATCGAAATTGCTGGCCGACTACGACATCGTGCTCACTCATCGCGACGAACGCGCGCGGTCGCTGTCCGGGCCGCGGCTGTCGGCGCGGGTGCTGATGCGTGAACCGATCGATGTCGTTGTCGCGCCGGATCATCCGCTGGCCGGGCGTTCGTCGGTGCGTCCGGAAGAACTCGCCGAAGAGACCTGGGTGAGCGTGCGCGGTGGGTTCCCGATCGACGATGTGCTCGAGTCCATCGCCACCGTCACCGGGGTGCGACCGCGGATCGCGCAGCGGCTCAACGAGTTCCGGGTGATCGAAACGCTCGTCGCGTCCGGCTACGGTGTCGCGCTGATGCCTCGCTATGCCGTCGCCCACCCCGACGTGTCGGTGCTACCGCTGGCCGGGGTTCGTGCGGCGAGGGTCTACGAGGTCATCACCCGCCCGCAGGCATACCGCAGCCCAGCCATCGCCACGGTGCTCGACGCGTTCGAGGCCGCGGCGCGCGAAGTCATCGCGCGGTGACCGAACCCATGCCGTCGCCGCCGGTCGGATAGGCCGCGATAAGCCACCTACCCGCCGGCGATCTTCGGCGACAACGGAATTCGGTGTTACGTCAGAACTGGCCGGGCTGGTACTGCTGACCCGGGTAGGGCTGGCCCGGCTGATACGGCTGCTGCTGGTTCTGGTGCTGACCGTGGTAGCTGAAGTCGTCGGCGACCATCGCGGCCAGTTCGAGCAGGGCCCGCCTGGTCGGCTTGCTGACCAGTTCGAGGTCGATCTCGGCGCCCTCGGCCAGGTGATCGTCGAACGGGACGATCTGCACGGCGCGGGTGCGGTCGAGGAACAGCTTGCGCAGCTGGTCCAGGTCCACCGTTGACGCGCCACGCCGCGAGGCGTTCACGACGACGACGGTGCGTTCGACCAGCTTGGAGTAGCCGTGGTGGTCGAGCCAGTCCAGCGTCGCCGAGGCGCTGCGCGCACCGTCGATGGCGGGGGAGGTGACCAGCACCAGCGAGCTCGCCATATCCAGCACGCCCGACATCGCCGAGTGCATCAGACCGGTGCCGCAGTCGGTGAGGATGATGTTGTAGAACGACTGCAGGATGCCGATGGCCTTGCGGTAATCGGCCTCGCTGAAGGCCTCCGACACGGCCGGATCCTGTTCGGAGGCAAGCACTTCCAGTCGGCTCGGGGCCTGCGAGGTGTGTGCGCGCACATCCGAGTAGCGGGTGATCTGCTGGTCTTCGAGCAGGTTGCGCACCGTCGAGCGGGTCTGGCGCGGCACCCGGTGGGCGAGCGTGCCCAGGTCGGGGTTGGCGTCGATGGCGATGACACGGTCACCGCGCTGTGAGGCGAAGGTCGAGCCGAGACCGACCGTGGTGGTGGTCTTGCCGACACCGCCCTTGAGCGAGAGGATCGCGATCCGGTAATCGCCGCGCACGGGCTGGTTGACCCGCTCGCCGAGATCGCGGTAGACGACATCGGCCGCCGACTCACCGGGGTTGATCGCACCGCCGGACACCTTGTGCACGGCCTTGCGCCACCCGCTGCGCGGCGACTTACGCGCGCGCTTGAGCAGGTTCAGATCGTTGACCGAATGGCCGGGCTGGCCGGGCTGCTGCATGTGCTGCGGCTGGAACGGCTGCTGCTGCGGGGGCGGACCGCCTTGCCACTGCTGGCCGGGCGGCGGACCAGGCTGGCCGAGCTGACCTGGGAACTGTCCCGGTTGCGCAGGGAACTGTCCCGGCTGCTCAGGGAACTGTCCCGGCTGCCCGGGAAACTGTCCCGGCTGCTCAGGCTGCTGACCCGGGGACATCCCGCCCTGCATCGGCGGCTGGTACATCGGCGGCGGCGGAGGCGCCCAGCTGTAGATGGGCTCGGACTGCGGTCCCTGCTCCTGGGGCGGGAACTGTTGCTGCTGTTCAGGACCGGGGTAGGGCTGACCGTCGGCACCCGGATACTGCGGCGGCATGCCAGGTTGCGGCTGCTCGCCGGTCGCGTGCGGGCCGGGGTAGGGCTGTTGCTCGCCCGGCTGACCCGGCAGCCACGGCTGCTCGCCCGGCTGACCCGGCCAAGGCTGCTGCTCGGGGCCGTTCATCGGCGGCGCGCCATTGTGCTGATACGGATCGGGCACCGAGTACGGAGCGCCCTGCGCGAACTGACCCGGCGGCGCGAAACCGGCGGGCTGGTACACGGTCTGGTCGGCGAGTCCGGCATGGCCGGGCTCGGCGACGGGTTGCTCGCCGGTCGACGGATCGCCGAGTTCGCCGGTCGGTTCGGCGGCGGTGTCGGCGGGCTCGATGTCGTCCTCGGTCGCGGTCTGCACACCGGAGGGACCGGACGCAGCTTCGGACACGTCAGCCGACGGACTCTGCAGCCACGGCGGAGAGGTCGGATTATGGTCGTTGTTGGTCACAGTTCCCCCACTTGCTCGCTGAACGAGCAGGAAAGCTCGGCGCTGAATATGCCCTAAAACGCTAACACGGTGTTTATTGGTGCGCTGGCGCGCACGTGTCCGCGGCCCCGAGGGGCCGCCGGGTTGGCGCCGATGGGTTCGCCGTGCGGGCGGACGCCACCGCCGGAAAACCGC